>JBBSUB010000060.1:0-19166 GCA_038235345.1 Chitinophagales bacterium | reverse complement strand
GAAAATAAAGCGATGTCCGGTTTCATGGCTATTGCATCTTCCGCAGAAACCACTTTATATTTTTTTCCTTTGAAAGATATTTCTTTACCAATACTTTTTTCTGAAGCTACCGGGATTAGTTCAGTTAGAGGAAAATTTCTTTCTTCTAAAACCTGCAACATTTTACTACCTACAAGGCCCGTTGCACCAATTACTGCTACTCTCATTTTTTGTTTTCCAATTGTTTTAAATGAAGGAATAGATAATAAATTATTATTATCTTTAACTGCAAAGCTACAACTTATGGGTAAAAATATCTTTTCCTTCTTTTTGTTTCTTTACCTTGGAACCAATGTTTCAACTGCACAAATTTCCGAGGAGTTTTCAGATGGTGATTTTACTTCTGCACCAGAGTGGATAGGGAATACTTCCGATTTTATAGTGAATGATCAATTCCGGTTGCAAAGCAACAACACTGCCATTAACAGTACTTTTTATTTAAGTACTGCCAGCAGTCTTGCTACAAATACAGAATGGACTTTTTGGGTACAGCTGGCTTTCAATACTTCCTCCGCTAATTATGTGGATGCTTTTTTAACTGCTTCCGCAAGTGATTTAACGGTGAATACTACTTCCGGCTATTTCGTGCGCTTAGGAAGCACCGACGATGAAATATGCTTGTATCGTAAAAGTGCTTCAGGAACCATCACAAAGATTATCCAGGGCACAAAGCAAATTTTAAACACAAGTAACAATATTATTAAAATAAAAGTGACCCGCGATGAAAAGAATACCTGGGTGCTTTCGAGGGATATTAGCGGGTCAGGAAATAATTATGTGGTGGAAGGCAGTGTGGTAGATAATACATTTAATACCTCATCTTATTTTGGTTTTTTAATTAAACAAAGTACAGCCAGTTTTTTTCAAAAACATTTCTTTGATGACATCAGTGTGAAGAATTATGTTCCTGATGTCAATCCTCCTTCTGTGGTATCTACCACAGCCATCTCTAATAATTCAGTAGATATTTTATTTAATGAACCTCTGGACAAGGCGAGCAGTGAATTGCCGGGTAATTACTTTTCCAATAATGGATTAGGCATCCCTTCAGTGGTCTCAATTGATGCTCAAAACTCATCCCTGGTTCATCTTACATTTAATAGAACATTTACTAACGGTTTGAACTATTCGATGATAATAACCGGAGTGAAAGACCTTGCCGGAAATGAGCTAATTAATGGATCTGTTACATTCAGTTATTACACTCCTCAACGATATGATGTAGTGATCAGTGAAATTTTCCCGGATCCATATCCGCAGGTGGGACTACCATTGCTTAAGTTTTTAGAACTAAAAAATACCTCCGCACGCTCCGTTAATTTACAGGGATGGAAAATAAAAGATGGAAATTCTATAACTACTTTACCGGTGTATCAATTGCTACCGGATAGTTTCGTGATTGTGACGGCTACGAATTCAGCTTCAGCTTATGCTGCGTATGGATCCACTTTAGGCGTAGCAAATTTCCCTTCGTTGAATATTGGTGGCAGCACCCTTATACTTCAATCCGCTTCGGGTGCCACGATGCACGCGATGCAATATGACCTCACTTCGTATAAAAATGAACTTAAAAAAGATGGTGGCTGGTCGTTGGAAATGATCGGTACAAAAAATCCTTGTGCCGGCGCCTCAAACTGGACAGCAAGTATGCATCCCAGCGGTGGTACGCCGGGGAAAAGAAACTCCGTGGATGCGATAAATAAAGATGAAAATGCTCCGCAATTGTTACATGCTTTTGCTGATAACGAAACTACGATTACATTGAATTTCAATGAAACATTAGATAGCATAAAAGCTGTAGCGCTCTCTAATTATACGTTTGAGAATGGATTGACTGCAACCAGCATTGAGGTCTTGCCACCCTTTTTTAACCAGGTGGTTATCCAATTGAATCCACAGCTTGTTCCGGCAAAAATGTATACTGTTTCAGTGAAGAATGTTTCTGATTGTAGCGGAAATCTCATCAGCGCAAAAAAATCTGCCAAATTCGGATTAGCGGGACCTGCAGAACATATAGATGTCGTTGTAAACGAATTACTCTTTAATCCTCCACCCATGGGTGTCGATTATGTGGAAATTTACAATCGTTCCGGAAAAAATATTGATTTGAACAAATTACACCTCGCAAACAGGAACAGCAGTAATGTGATTAGCAGTATTCAACAGATTTCCAAAGAAAGCCGTTTACTGTTTCCCGGCGAATACGCCTTGTTAACAATAAATCCGGACATCGTTAAAAGTCAGTTTATTACAACCAATCCGGATGCATTTATGAAAATGAGTTCTATGCCATCCTACCCAAATACTTCAGGGAATGTCATTATTTTAAATCTCCATGGTGATGTTGTGGATGAGGTTAAATATTCAGATAAATGGCATTTCAGTTTATTGAAGAATGCACAGGGAGTTTCTCTTGAAAGGATCAATTTTGATGGACCTTCAAACGCTACAAATTTCCATTCCGCATCTGCTTCTTCAGGATATGGAACACCGGGTTATAAAAACTCTCAAAACCTGGAAGAAGTCCAGGTAAAAGGAGAAATCACAATCGTTCCGGAAGTCTTTAGTCCCGATCATGATGGGATAGATGATTTAGTAACCATTCATTATAATTTTCCTACTGTAGGATATGTGGCTAATATCACGATATTTGATGCTTCCGGCCGTCCGGTGAGATATCTTCAAAAAAATTCTTTAAGCGGTATAAAGGGATATTTCCGCTGGGATGGATTAGATGATAAGGCCCGCAAACTACCCCAGGGGATTTACATTATTTATACCGAAATCTTTAACCTGGACGGAAAGAGAAGGATTTTTAAAAACTCAGTTGTGTTGGCCAGAAGAACACCTTAGGAAAGAAAAAAAATTATTCGGATTTTTGCGCGGGATTTTATACCTGCGGTATAAATCCTATTTTAAAACATCAATTTTGAACACGAATTTCGCGAATTCAAATCAATTTGCCGGACAGGTCGCGACCTGTCCCTACAACCTACAACCTGATACCTAATACCTGAAACCTATTTCCCATGTCCTTCACTCCCGAACAATCTCTTTCAAAAATAAAACAGTACTGTGCTTACCAGGAGCGTTGTCATTCGGAGGTTAGAACAAAACTTTACTCATTCGGTCTGAATAAAGTTGAAATAGAAGAAATTGTATCCCTGCTCATCACAGAAAACTATCTCAATGAAGAGCGCTTTGCAATATTGTATGCAGGGGGCAAATTCCGGATGAAACAATGGGGGAAAAATAAAATAAAGCAATCATTGAAATTTAAACAGATCAGTGATTACTGCATCAAAAAAGCCTTAAAGGAAATTGACGAAAAAGATTATAGAAAAACTTTTTTCAACCTGGCAGATCAGAAAATTAAATCACTGAAAGGTGAAAAAAATATTTTTATAAAAAAGCGGAAATTGCAGGATTTCCTGATAAGGAAAGGATATGAAAGTAACCTGATTATGGAAGTAGTAAATGGTTTGTAGCTAATAGCTATTAGCCGTTAGCTGTTAGCTCTATAACTTTTGATTTTTAGTTCTGATCTTTGTAAAAAATTTGATACCTGATACCTGACACCTGACACCTGACACCTGACACCTGACACCTGACACCTAATACCTAATACCTGACACCTAATACCTGACACCTGACACCTGACACCTGACACCTAATACCTGACACCTAACACCCACAACCTAATACCTAAACCCCATGCAACCTCTCACCCTCACCATCATACAAACAAATCTCTTTTGGGAAGATAAAGAAGCGAATCTGAAAATGCTTCAGCAAAAGATTGAAGGCATAAAGGAGAAAACAGAAGTAGTTATTTTACCGGAAATGTTTAGCACCGGATTTAGTATGAAGCCGGAAGGATTAGCAGAAACCATGGATGGAGCTACCATGCAATGGATGAAAAATGTTTCGGCAAAAAATAAAATCATTCTTACTGGCAGCATCATTATTGAGGAAGAAGGCAAGTATTATAATCGCCTCATTTGGATGCTTCCGAATGGGCAATTTGGGAAGTATGATAAAAGACATTTGTTTGCTTTCGCCGGGGAGCACGAACATTATTCTGCCGGAAATAAACGCCTCATCGCTTCGGTGAAAGGTTGGAAAATCAATTTGCAAATATGCTATGACCTGCGTTTTCCTGTATGGGCAAGACAAAGCCCGGTGGAAAGTGATATGCAATATGACGTGCTGATCAATGTCGCCAACTGGCCACAAAAAAGAAGTATTGCCTGGAAAACATTACTTCAGGCAAGAGCTATAGAGAATCAGTGTTTTGTAATTGGTGTGAACAGGGTAGGAGAAGATGGCAATAAAATAATGTACCAGGGAGATAGTCTTTTGATTGATCCTTTGGGTAAAATTTTATTTCATCAGTCCGTTGATGAATCGATAACTACGTTCACACTTTCAAAAGAGAGAATTACGGAAACCAGGGCCAGGTTCCCATTTCTAAATGATGCAGATTCATTTATTATAAATGATTAAAATCATTTTCATTGGATCATTTTTTTAACGGCTTCCAGTTTTGTATCTCTTCCCTGTAATATATCCCGCCAGTTTGGGCCAATATATACATCCGGGATTACGCCTGTCCCTTTTTCTTCGATATGCTGATATTGAACAAGCCGGAAGAAAGGCAACCGTATTTTAAGTTTTGTTTTTGGCAGAGTAATATTCGGAATTAAAATGCCTGAATTGCCATACCATCCACCTCCTGTTTCCTCTCCTGCCAGTATTATATTATCCTGTCCCTGCACCAAATTACAGAACAAGGTAGAAGCAGAAAATGTAAGGCCATTTATAAGCACATATACATTTCCGTTATAGTGATTTTTCTTTTTAGGTTTGAAGGTATGCCTTTCCCAAAATCCGAAATGATATTTACCATCAGAACTTTTTTTTGTAAGCACTGTTAAGCCCAAATTGTTTTCAAGTGTGTTGGAAATATTCCGGTTAAAGGGTACGAAGTTTTTGCTTTTTGAATAGGCTGTATCTGCTATCTTAAATCCCCTGTCAGACAAATACCTGGCGAGTAAAGCTGCTTTATCAATTTTACCCCCACCATTTGTTCTTAAATCTATAATAAGGTTTTCGGTTTTGTTCTTTCGGATTTCGCGGAAAGAGTGCCGGATAAAACTTCCCAGGTTTCCGTTTGTAAAGCGGTTAACCGTCATCAGAGCCGTTGTGGAATCAAATTTTACAGAACGGATAGCTTCCTGTTTTTCCAGGCGGGGAATTCTTCTTTCTAGAAATTTTTCTTCCCTTTTAGCTTTTTGTACACTATCGGGGGATGGAGCAAAATAGGGTATCAAGGCACTCTTTTGATTGCCGGACGAATCGGAATATTGTACGAAATAATGTTGATATAATCCATAAATATTCCGATGGAAATAGGGAAAACTACTGCTCAAACGGATGTAATTTACATTCTCAGCATATCCATCCGCCGGAATATAATGAAACATGGTATTAATCATTTCAGCACTCTTTATTCCATTAATAGCGGTGATAAAATCTCCTTTTTTTATAGTGGTGTCTTTCCGGTTTAGATTCGCCATAACCATCATAGTATCATTCCAGACTTTTACGTGCAAAGGGAATGAGGGTATGCGCCGGTACCGGATAAACTTGTTCCAGCCTTTACTCATGGAGAAACCTGTGTGGCCACAGCGGATAGCGGATGTGAGGGGTGCAAGTATTGTCCATCCAAATTGCAATTCGGTCATAGAATCTGCGATGGATTCATAGCCTCTTTCGAAATACAGATCCATACTGTCTTTTGGTGTGTACCAATACAATGAAGGATGTTTCTTTTCTAAAATATTTCGTAGCAGGGAATAATCCTTCTGCAAATCTTCCCGTGAATACTTCCTATTCGGATTGTAGTTTTTAGATACGGAACAGGAAATAAGAAAGGGCAACAAAAAGAGGGAAAGGATACGAAACATTCTGTAAAGATCCGTTTTCATTTTTTGATTCAAAACCATGTTCAGCTCTATGATGTTATAGAATAAAAATAGTTAATCCACTGCAATAGGATTCCAGCCTTGTGCAATTATTTTATGCTCATTGCCTCCTTTGGAAATCATGATAGGGCCCTTCCCAAATTCAGTGATATGCCCGATGACAGTGATCATTTCATTTGTGGCTAATTTATTATAGTCATCCTGGTCTATCGTGAAAAGCAATTCATAATCTTCTCCGCCACTTAAAGCACATGCAGTAGGATCTAATTCCAGCTTATAGGCAAATTGTCTGGCCAGTTCGTTTACGGGGATTTTATCTTCATACAAGGCACAGCCCACTTCACTTTGTTTACAAATGTGCAATAGCTCACTACTCAATCCATCACTAATGTCAATCATAGATGTTGGAATTATATTTTCTGCCGCGAAAAATTCGATGATCTCTTTTCTTGCTTCCGGTTTTAATATCCTGCCTATGATATAATCCTGTCCTTCCAGGTCAGGCTGAACACCTTTGGTTTCCAGGTACACTTTCTTTTCTCTTTCCAATAAAGTCAATCCTAAATATGCTCCACCCAAACTTCCACTTACACAAATGAGATCCCCGACTTTAGCTCCGCCCCTGGTAACAAATTTCCCCGGAGCTACTTCACCGATGGCACTGACACTTATTATAAAACCTTTTTGAGAGGAAGTGGTATCTCCGCCTACGAGGTCTACATTATATTTGTCGCAAGCGGCATAGACTCCCTCATAAAACTCATTTAACGCTTCTACGCTAAAGCGATTACTGAAGGCAATACTTACCGTGATTTGTTGCGGAATCGCATTCATGGCATACACATCACTCAGATTTACGATCACACTTTTGTACCCCAAATGTTTTAACGGAGTGTACATCAAATCAAAATGGATTCCTTCCACCAGCATATCTGTAGTAAGGACAGTTTGTTTACCAAAATGATCCATGACGGCTGCATCATCCCCGACACTTAATATTGTTGTTGCATTTTTGGTTTCATTGTTTTTGGTGAGATGATCGATTAATCCAAATTCACCGAGGGTTGAAACTTCTGTACGTGTTTGTTCTGTCATTTGTATTTTTTATTTACCAAGGGTTATACCCGGTTTATTAAAATGAAACCCATATAGGTTGCATCATCATCCAATCATTTAAGAATTGAATATAGAATTCAGTAATTATAATTTATTATTTATTATTTGAACAAGGCTATGAAATTCAATAAGGTTCACTCCAATCGAAAAGTTTAAAACACGAAATTTAACCACTATTTTAAAACACGAATTTTAGGCACGAATTTTAGGCACGAATTACACGAATTAAGAATATTCTTTTTACCTATGACCTACGACCTAATACCTACAACCTGACACCTGACACCTGAAACCTTAATTCAACTTCTTCAGCGCATTCTTCAACTTTTCCAGCATTTCAGGAATTTCCTCTTTTTTGCAGGTGCCAACGCTCAGGCGATACCAGTCTGAATCTTTGGATGCACCAAAGGCAGAGAACGGAACCACTGCCAGTTTTGCTTCATTTAAAATGTAGGAAGTTACTTCTGACTGGGTAAAAAGTTCCTGACCCAAATTAGTTTTCTTTCCTTTTAAACTCAACTGAATCGTCAGGTAAATGGCTGCCTGTGGTGACACAGCATCCACTGAAAATCCTTCTTCTCTTAAGGCTTGAAACCCTTCGTAGATTTTCGTCAGTCTTTCTTCTAATTCTTTTTTATAGGACGATAAATACTGACTGACCTCATTTTTCTGTTCAAGAAATTTTGCCGTAGCATGTTGTTCAGCCATCGGGCTCCATGCTCCTACATGGCTGTTGATAGCGCGCATTTTAGAAATTACATGCTCTGGTCCCAAAGACCATCCTACACGTACACCCGTGGCAGCAAAAGCCTTGCTGATGCCATCTACAAAAATGGTGTAATCTTTCATTTCAGGTCGTAATCCAACGGGGTTATAATGCTGTGTTTCGCCAAAGGTCAGCGTCCAATACATTTGGTCATACATCACATATAATTTCTTTGCATCTGCCGGTCTGCGCATATTTTCTTCCAGTACCATGTCGCATATTTTTTCCAGTTCTTCTTTTTTAAACACTGTGCCGGTTGGGTTCAGGGGAGAACAAAGCGCGATCAATACCGCATCCTGAATATGTGGTTTGATATCATCTGCCGAAGGCATAAAATTACTTTCAGCAGTGGTTTCAATTAATTGATGTATTCCTTCTGTAAAGTGCACATAGTGATTATTATTCCAGCTTGGTACTGAGTAAATGACTTTATCACCTTTATCAACAATGGCTCTGTAAATGGCATATATAAGTGGCCGCCCGCCGGCAGCTATCAATATTTCACCGGGAGTATAATCCAATCCCTCTTCTTCTTTAATAAAGATAGAAACGGCTTCTCTTAATGAAAGAATTCCATCTGCAGGCGGATAAGTTGTAAAACCTTCTTTATATGCTTTTATAATTTCCTCTTCCAGTTTTTCCGGAATAGGAAATAAAGAAGAATCGAAATCACCAATTGTGAAATTGAATATTTTTTCTCCGTTTTTTATTTTTGCTTTTATTTCAGCTCCTAATTTTACTATTTCGCTGCCAATAAGTGTTTGGGCTAAATGACTTAAAGGGCCAAATGACTTTTTTGTTTGTGTATCCGTATTGTTTACCATGCGTGTAAAGGTGATTTTAATTTAAGTTCAGATCTATCGGATACTTGCTACCTGCTTTTTCTTTTGAATCCGGTTTTGCCCAAAGTACTTATAATTCTTTTAAGAAATCTTCGATTCCCGCAACAATTTTTTGAGCAACCTGCTTATGGAATTTGGGATCTAATATTTTTTTTTCATCTTCCTTATTACTTAAGAAAGCGACTTCCACCAGGCAATTCGGATAATCAGTTGGTCCATTTAAAGAAAAATTAAAACTTCCGATATTTCCAAACTCCTGTAAATTAAGCTGTAACATCCTTTTTAAAATGGAATGACTTAACGGTCTGAATCCAATATAACGGTAATAGGTGCTGGTTCCTTTGGCACTTTCGCGGGAAGAGGAATTTAAATGAACACTAATGAGCATATCCGGCTTATGCTGATTTAGAAAGGTAATTCTTTCATACATACTCAAGGTTGTATCCTTCACCCTTGTCATGATTACTTTTGCCTTTTTCTTTATCAGTTCCCGTTCTAATTCCTGTGCCATTAATAAGGTGTAATCCTTTTCTAATCCTTTTGAGGTGATTCCCGCAGCCCCTGTTTGATCTCCTCCATGACCTGCATCAATAGCTATGGTAAGATTTTTCAAATTTAATTTTTGAGGCTGGCGTTTCACCCGGATTACAAGCCGGTTTTTTTCTGTATAAAAAATACTGTAACCCCAATGTTGTGGATGGTTTAATTCAATGATCACGCGCATTACATCATCCTCCGGTTGCTCATACCAGGCATTTTTAATTTCTTTGGATGTGGATAATTGCGTGATCCAGTTCGTATTGCTTATCACACCAAAAATATCTATTTCAATCCTGGAAGGATGAATTTTCATCACACTTCTGTACGGAAGTTTTTCTTCCAGGCCAATGCTTACATAATCGTAAAGAGAATCACCATAAACACTCCAACTGCTACTTAATTGTTGTTTTTCTGTAATAATAACAGGCATGGTTACATGCTTTTTTTCTATAAAAGCCAAATGATATTTAGATAGTTGTACTTTATAATTATCCTGCACGCTATCTACAACTTTCAACACCACATTGCTGTCCAAAAAAGTCATTTTTGCTCCGCCTAATCTGTCCTCACCTAATCCATAATTTAAGAAGGGCAGGGAGTCAGTTGTTCTGACATAAAAATATTCAGGATTTTGAATTTGAGCACACGATGTAAATGTGTAGAGAATTGCAAATGCGCTTAAAAGTTTTTTCATTGAATGAAGGTAATAAATCTATTGGTGTGGAAATCAGGAAGTTAATGAGACTTTAAACCTTTCGGCAAGGATATTTAAAATCTTATTCGAAGTGAAAACAGGTAAAAAAAGAACTATTATTCTTCATCCTTTGGAAGAAAGAAGAACAACAACTTCCTTTCAGCAATTTTCATATGCGACCATTTATCGGTATCTATTTGAAAAGCAAATACAGATCCGGTGGGCATATTAAAAATGTTTATGCAGTTTTGAGAATTCGCAAAGTCGGTAATGCCCGGATTGTGCGAAAATAAGGCGATGGTTTTGAATGAGTCATCTAGGTTTTCAACAACTTCATAAAAGTCATTCACTCCTGCTTCATATAAAGAAGGGACTAAAATCAGCTCTTCCTTTGTGATACCGTATTGAGTAATAAATCTTTCAGCAGTTTTTCTTGCACGTTTGGCAGGGCTGCTGATAAATGCATCAATTCGATCAATTTCTTTTGAAATTCTTTTTGCCATCTCCATTGAATCTTCTTTTCCTCTTTTGTTCAGACTCCTTTCAAAATCAGATTGGCCAACATCTGCAGGAGCACTTTTTGCATGGCGAACGATTAGAACTGTCTTCATCAATTTAAGATTTTAAAAGATTGAGAGCGAATACCTGCATATTACTAAATGATTCTTAATAAGCTCTCACTTCTTTTCCTTCCATATAGTTTAGGAATGCCTTATTAACTACTTTATTTCCTCCATTAGTTGGATAATTTCCAGTAAAATACCAATCACCTGTATTTGTCGGGCAGCTTTCATGCAGGTCTTCGATTGTTTGATAAATGACCTCTATTGGAATATTTATTTCAGGTGGCGTGATGATTTGGGCGATCTTGTCCGAAATTTCATCAAGGCTAAAGGGTTTGTATATTTCGCGGACAATATTTTGAGTATGTAATTCGTCTGAGGCTGCTAATTCATAACATTTGGAGACCAGTTCGTCCAGCTTTGATTCCATTCCCCGCTCTTTGATTAATTCCATGGCTGCTTTAAAGGCAACGAATTCGCCCAATTTGCTCATATCTATTCCGTAACAATCAGGATATCTTATTTGAGGTGCGGAAGAAACGATAATTATTTTTTTCGGTTCCAGGCGGGAGAGCATGCGGATAATACTTTCTCTCAATGTTGTTCCCCGAACAATAGAATCATCAATTACGACAAGAGTATCTATTCCTTTTCGAACCGTTCCGTAAGTGATATCGTACACGTGCTGAACCATTTCATTCCGGCTGCTGTCCTGCGTAATAAATGTCCGGAGTTTAACATCTTTGATCGCGATCTTTTCCATGCGGATCTTTCGGTTTACCATCTCTGAAAGTTTCTCCTCATCAAAGTCCTTTCCCCAACTTAGAATCCGTTCAATCTTGATTTTATTCAGATAATCTTCCGCTCCTTTAATCAATCCATAAAAAGCTGTTTCCGCTGTATTGGGAATAAAGGAAAAAATCGTATTTCTTAAATCATAATCCACTGCTTTTAGCACGCGTTCGCTTAGGTGATAGCCAAGGGCTATTCTTTCCCGGTAAATCTTTTCGTCACTTCCTCTGGAAAAATAAATTCGCTCAAAACTGCACGCCTTTCTTTCTTTTGGTTCAAGGATCTGTTCAATGGTATAAGTTCCGTCCGGGTGGGCAATAAGTGCCATTCCGGGCATTAATTCTTTTACCTGGTTTTCTCCCACATTAAACGCAGTACGAATAGCTGCCCGCTCGCTGGCTGCAACAATTACTTCATCATCTATATAATAATAGCATGGGCGGATTCCATGTGCATCCCGGGTTACGAAACCGGTTCCATTCCCTGTTAAACCTCCGAAAGTAAACCCTCCGTCAAAATAGGGGACAGATTTTCTTAACACGGAAGCGATATCCAGTTCTTCTGGTGAATTTTCATCTGCTTTTACCATGAAATGGTGTACAAAATCGATCATTGCGCCAAGGTCACTATGCCTGTCACCACTTGCGCGGGTACTATTAATTAGAGAAAATAATTCATCCCTATTGACAATATTAAAATTTCCGGCAAGAGCTAAATTTAAGCAGGGTACAGTATTCCTTTTGATAAAAGGGTGGCAATATTCAACCCCGTCCTTTCCCTGTGTACCATATCTTAAGTGACCCAGGAGTAATTCTCCTAAAAAATCATAATGGCCTTTCATTAATCCCGGATATTTATCTATATCAGGATGGTAACGGCTAATTTCTTCTATTTGATTTTCTATTTGTAAAAAAATGTCTGCGATTGCCTGTTTGGCAATGCTTCTTACCCGGTGCAGATAAGGGTATCCTGGTTCTGTGTCTAATTTAACTGTCGCAATTCCTGCTCCGTCCTGGCCACGGTTATGTTGTTTTTCCATTAGCAGGTAAAGCTTATTCAGACCGTATAATACGGTTCCGTACTTTTTTTGATAGTAGGAAAAAGGTTTGCGCAGCCGGATAAATGCGAGGCCGCATTCGTGTTTTATATTATCACTCATGTAGAAAAATGAGCCGCAAAATTACATTTTTTTATTGGAAATTTTTTTGAGTAAACAGGATGGATTGTTAAAAAGCTGCCAGCTTACAGCTATGAGCTACCAGCAGTGAGCCCTGAGTAACTCTAAACTTCAAACTCCAAACTCCAAACTCCAAACTTCAAACTCCAAACTCCAAACTTCAAACTAGAACGGTGCATCCTCATCAAATTCCCCGTCATTCATTTTACTACCTTTCTGAATGTACAGACCGGCACCACTGCCATGATCATCTCTTACCGGTTTCCAGCTACCTTGTGGTAATCCGGGACCAAAATCATTACTATCTCTTTCTATAAATTTCTGAATATGTAGTTGTGCAGTTAATTTAATGGTTTCTAATTGTCCATTTCTATGCTTGGCTATCCGGACATCCGTATCCCCTTTATTTGATTCGCCCATTTCATTGGCGTTAATATCATGATATTCCGGTCTGTAAAGGAACATGACCATGTCAGCATCCTGCTCAATAGCACCGGACTCTCTCAGATCGCTCAATTGAGGCATTTTATTTCCTTCTTTTCTTTTCTCCACTTCCCGGCTTAACTGGCTAAGGGCAATAATGGGAATATGTAATTCCTTGGCAAGTCCTTTTAAATCTCTGGAAATACGACTGATTTCCTGCTCCCTGTTTCCTCCTTTGTTTTCACCTGTACCACTCATTAATTGCAGGTAGTCTATTATAATAATTCCTACGTTATGTTTATTTTTTAAACGTCTGCATTTTGCTCTAAGTTCAAAAATATTTAAAGCGGCTGTATCATCAATATGGATCGGCGCCGAAGCTAAACGGTCAATTCCTTTTTTATACAATTGTTTCATCTCATGTTCTTCCAGCTTTCCACGCGTAATTTTCTCCAGCCATATCTCGCTTTCTGCACTTAAAATACGCTGTACAAGCTGACTGGCACTCATCTCCAAAGAAAAGAATCCAACTGCTGTAGGTTTTGTAGGATGAAGTGCAGCATTGCGGGCAAGGTTCAGCGCGAAGGCTGTTTTACCAACGGATGGCCTTGCAGCTAAAATGATCAAATCACTCGGTTGCCAACCGTAAGTTATTTTGTCCATCGATTCAAAACCGGATGGAACACCTGTAATTTCATCCTGCCTGGTTCTCAGATCCTCAATTCGTTTGATGGTTTGTACCAAAACAGAATCGATACTTACATAATCTCTTTTTAAGTGATTATTGGTAATTTCAAAAAGTTTACTTTCCGCTGAATCCAGTAACGTAAATACATCCGTACTGTCTTCATAGGCATCTCCAATAATTTCTGAACTTATTTTTATGAGTTCGCGCTGTATGAATTTCTGAAGAATAATACGCGCATGAATTTCAATATTTGCAGAAGAAACAACTGAATTAGTTAATTTGGTTACATAAAATGGTCCTCCAATCAGGTCCAGCTCTTCCCTGAATTTCAGCTCTTCCACAACGGTCAACAAATCTATTGGTGAATTTTTTTGCTGAAGTGCCTGCATGGTGCGGAAAATACGTTGATGGGATTCAACATAGAAACATTCCGGTTTTAAAATTTCGACGATTACATCAAAGGCACTTTTCTCCAACATGACCGCACCCAATACCGCTTCCTCCAATTCTTTTGCTTGTGGAGGAACCTTTCCGAACATCATGGTTCCTATCTCCGGAGAGCCACTTTTGCGTCTTAATTTTCTGTCTTTATTTAAATTTGAAATGTCCATTTTTTATTTTGATCTCCTATTTGCAGTGAGTTTTTAGTTTTAATTTTCAGGCCATATTTCCCAAACGGGCGGCTAAGTTAACCGCTTAAATTCTATTTAATGAAATTGTTCAGTGCTTAAATTTATGCCTATCGTAATGCACATAAATATTAACATACCCTGGCTGTAATTTACACATCTTTGAGGAAGTTATGCCCAAAAAAAAAAAGCTTTACCAGACTTTTCTGACGTTATCCACATTTTAATGTGTACAAAATAACAGCCATTTTTTCGTTATTACGATAAACAAAAAACTTGTTTCTTTCCCATTTTTTTGCTGAAGTTTAAAGAGTAAAATGATCACCAAATTCATCAAGTCAGTGACACCAAAGGTTTGAGGATATTTTGTAAAAATATAAATCCGTTTTTCTTCGGTAAATTAAAAAATGCTTGTATAAGTATTCTTCATCGGAAAGTTTCAGAACCTTTTTTTGGTAGATTAATCGTTTTGTTTTTTCTTTTATCCTGATAGTTTGTTTTTCACTTTTGATGCGTTTCTATGAAAAATACTCCCGTTTCATTCCTGTCGAAACGAATGATTTTATTTCAGCAAAACGCTATTTTCAAATATTGGAACATCGGAAATCTTCTATTTTATGTGTTGGTTCCTGTTGCATAGCTTTTTTAAGCAAAGCTTTAAGAAGTACATCGCCTTTTCTTTCTTATTTTTGACGCTCAAAATTTATTAAGAAGATAATATTTATTTTAACGAATGAAGATAAGTTACAATTGGCTTAAGGAGTATTTGCCTCAGAATCAAATGGTGAAAATGCCCGATAGTCCGCAAAAGATGGGAGAGATTTTAACCTCGGTGGGTCTTGAAGTGGAAGGTATTGAGAAATACGAAGAAGTTAGTAATAACCTGGAAGGTATTATTGTCGGCGAAGTGCTCAGTTGTGAAAAACATCCTGATGCAGACAAATTAAAAGTGACGAAGGTGGATATCGGGAATGGCGAAGCTTTGGAAATTGTATGTGGAGCCTCAAATGTCGCTGCAGGACAAAAAGTAATGGTAGCTACTACAGGCGCTACATTACACCCTACTGTTGGGGAGCCTTTTGCAATAAAAAAAGCTAAAATCAGAGGGATACAAAGCAATGGAATGATCTGCGCAGAAGATGAAATTGGACTAGGCCAAAGCCATGAAGGTATCATTGTGCTGCCGGAAGATTCGAAGGTAGGAATGCATGCCAGCGAATATTACCAATTATACAGCGATTATACAATTGAAATAGGGTTAACGCCAAACCGGATGGATGCGATGAGTCATCTTGGCGTGGCAAAAGATGTTTGCGCTTATTTATCCCATCATCAAAAAAAAGAGCTGAAAGTTCTAAGTCCTTATAAACATGCTTTTACGCCGGACAATACAGTACATAAAATTGAAGTGGTCATTGAAGATCCTAAAGAGTGCATCCGGTATGCCGGTGTAAGTATTTCAGGTATTAAAGTGGAAGCTTCTCCAAAATGGTTACAGAATAGATTAAAAAGCATTGGACTTAAGCCACTGAACAATATAGTAGATATCACCAACTTTATTTTGCATGAAACCGGGCAACCTCTACATGCATTTGATGGAGACCAGATAAAGGGAAATAAAGTGATCATAAAAACCCTTGCAGAAAAAACTCCCTTCATTACCCTGGATGATAAAGAAAGAAAATTGAGCAGCGGAGACATTATGATTTGTGATGGCGATGAAACTCCCATGTGTATAGCAGGTGTTTTTGGCGGAGCTAAAAGTGGTGTTTCTGAAAATACAGTGAATATCTTTTTGGAGAGTGCCGTGTTTAATGCAGGAATGATCCGGAAGACATTATTGCGACACGATTTGAGAACTGAAGCAGCCATCCGTTTTGAAAAAGGAGTAGATGTTAGTAATACCGTAAACGTTTTGAAAAGAGCGGCAACACTTATTAGAGAAATTACCGGAGGATCGATCTCTTCTGAGATTATTGATGTATACCCAGTTCCGGTAGAAAAGACAGTGGTCACACTTTCAAATCACTATCTGAAGAAGATTAGTGGTAAGAACTACTCGTCGGAAACAGTAAAGAATATTTTAAAAAGTCTTAATTTTTCTATTTTAAGAGAAGGGCTGGATGATATCCAGGTGGAGGTTCCATTGAGCAATCCGGACATTTCTCTTCCGGCGGATATTATTGAGGAAATTATGCGTATTGATGGCCTGGATAATATAGAGATACCAGCCACTATTAATATGTCTCCGGCAATAGATGCGAATATTCGTCAGTCATTGCTGAAAGAAAAAATCATTTTCTGGTTAAACGGAAATGGGTTTAGCGAAATATTTACAAATTCGATTACTAATAGTGATTATTTCGATAAAGAAACGCTGAGCCATACTGTAAAAATTATTAATAGTCTGAGTGAAGATCTGGATGTATTGCGTCCTTCCATGTTGCCTACCGGCCTGGAATGTTTGGCATATAACATCAACCGGAAAAATAATAATCTCTTGTTTCTGGAATTTGGAAAAACCTATGCTCAAAAAGATGGAGCATATTCAGAAAATGAAAACCTGGCTCTTTATTTTACCGGTCATCAGAATGAAATGAATTGGAATAACCCCTTGAAAAAGGTGGATATATTTTATGTAAAAGGAATTTGTACATCTATATTCAATTTAACGGGGTTAAAGGATTTCAAATGGACGCATATAAAAGACGAATCATTAGAAGAAAGTTTGGTCGCAGTATGCCGGGATCAACAAATAGCAAAAGTGGGGAAAATAAGTCCGGCACTTCGTGATAAATTTTCTATCAAGCAACCGGTTTACTTTGTATCTATTGATTGGGAGAAAATCCTTTCTTTATCCAAGAAGGAGCAAACCGTATTTAAACCAATAGCAAGATTCCCACAGGTTCATCGGGATCTTTCTATCGTGCTTGATAAAGGTGTAACTTACCAGGCGGTGGAAGAAATGGTCAATTCTCTGAAAATAAAAAAACTGATCGACCTTCAATTGTTCGATGTTTTTGAAAGTGAAAAGTTAGGAAATAATAAAAAATCGCTTGCTATTAGTTTTACTTTTTCTGATCGGGAAAAAACATTGGTGGATAAAGAAATTGATGCAATGATGAATTCGATCATTGATAAGCTGGAAAAAGATTTACAGGCAGAAATCAGAAGGAATGCCTGAGTCTCTTGAAATACATATCAAAAGTTTTCAGTCAAAACTTCAGCAACTCCTGAAGAAGCATTCTTTTTTAGAAAAAGAAAATGCAAAACTGTCCAATGAAAATCGGAATTTTCAGGAATCGGACAAGGAATTGAAGGGAAGAGTTGCTTTGTTGGAACAACAGGTGTCAATTTTAAAAACTTCCATGGGAACCCTGGCAAACCAGGAGAAAAAGGATTTTGAAAAAATCATAAACGAATACATTAAGACGATTGATAAATGCATTTCCGTTCTCAATAAATAATCATGGCTACAGATAACCTGATACCTCTTAATATTACTATCGGAGATAGAAATTACCGGATTAAAATATTACCCTCAGATGAAGAGGTGGTAAGAAAAACCTTGAAAACGATCAATGATAAAATATTGGAATTCAGAGGAATGTTTGCCGGCAAGGATATGCAGGATTATATTTCAATGGTATTGATTTGGTATGCGACGCAGCCAAAAGAAAGTGATTCAACTATTGCTTTTAGTGGAATAATGGATTCATTGATGCGGATGGAAAAGCAAATTGAGGAAGCTTTATAAGAAGGTGATTAATTTATTATCCGGAAGTTTCTAAAAGGTTCTGCCACCTGAATGGACTTTTTAATACTTCCTGTTCCCCACATTCCGGATACGAAAAGGGGCTAAATATATTCTTGACAATATAACTTGATGGTTGGATACGCGTCAGTTATAATTAGCAGTTTTTTTGGCATTTTAAGATTATATTTAGTTTCGTAACTTTATTTACCAATAATAAGTCATGGGTTTTATCCTTTAAAAATGATCAATTGTAAATTTTGAAATAAAACAAATTATATACAATGAAAGAAGTTATTGTATATATACCCGAAAAAAAATTTTCTTTTTTTATGGAATTAATCAACAGCCTTGATTTTGTTAAAAAGGAAGAAAGTACTGTACAATCCGAAGATCAGGGGGTAAAAGGGTTCAAGGAAGCGGTTCGTCAAATAAATCTGGTGTAAGAGGGCAAACTAAATGCTCGTGATGCGAGAGAATTGCTCAATGAATTATAAAATAAAAACCATACCCTATTTTGACAAGCAACTAAAACAGCTTGTAAAAAAATTTCCATCATAAATAAATGAATACAGTAATTTACTTGATAGTCTGGAAAAAAATCCTAACCATAGATCATCGCTTGGTAATAACTGTTATCAAATACGTATAGCTATTGCTTCAAAAGGAAAGGGAAAGTCGAGTTATCACCTATGTGTTTGATTGACCAAACATTGGTTTATCTGCTCGATATTTACGACAAATCAGAACAAGGTTCTATTTCGGAAATAGAACTAAGATTGCTTGTTAAGGAAATCAGGTGATATATTTGATAGTAATCTTTATGAAACTTCCGCAAAATCCTTCATGTGTTTATTAATGTATTCCTCCTTCGTTTTGAATTCGTATTGCAATGACCGTCGCATGCTAATAAAATAAAACACCCCACCATTTTAAATAGTGAAGTGTGAAGAATTTTATTTTTCTAAAATCTATTTTGCAGAATAAAAACCTTTATGTAAAATAGATTTTATAACTTCTGAATGTTCTTCTGTAAGTCCTATGTAAGGGCTGGTTTGTATTAAATTCTCTTTTAAGAAAGCAGGAAGTTCATTTAAAGACTTATCATCATCAATGATGACAAAATCCTCATCTACATTATTGACATTGAACCAAT
>JBBSUB010000059.1:0-19486 GCA_038235345.1 Chitinophagales bacterium | reverse complement strand
CGCAACGCCCAGGAAGACAGTACCCGCGAAAATCGAAATCAAGGCGATTAACCGGGAAATATCAAACATTTACGAATTATAAAAGAGCTATATGAATCTTAACTTAATGACATTGGGCTAAAGCCCCTTCATATTTTATTCCATTTGCCCACAGGTTTACCATGTGGCAATTCAGGAGAAATCACTGGACCGTTTTGAATAGCCTCCTGCTTTAGCTGGAGGATTAGATGATGGTTTTAACGGGCTTTAGCCCACCATTTTCTATTTATAGTTTTGAGGTTTTATCATTTGCTTTACGAACACCGAAACTTCAGTTAATAAATGTAAAAAGAGAAACAGAGCGAACAGTGTTCATATTGGCTTCTTAAATTTGTATGCGAATCAAAGTGGTTTACGTTTTTACTAAAAGCATAAATCGAGACCTATTTCAACTTTATAAAATGAGAACAAGCCCGGACGATTCCATTTAAACGCTATTATTAAATTTAGATAAACTTTTTTTATGAAATCATTACAACAAATCAAAGAAGAGCTTCACGAATACATAGATCGTATTAATGATGAAAAAGAATTAATGGTATTATTTGAGAGTACGTTGAAGGATCAAAAAAGTGATTTAGAGAAAGACAAAACCAGGGAAAATGACCATATGGTTAACTCTCAACAAAAAATATTGGATGAAACGATAAATCACGGAAGTTCAGCCGAAATTAAAAGGGATAAAGAATTGAAAAAAAGTATAGGAAGATGGTTTAGCGACGGTAGTAAAAATCCGGGATGAGTTTAAAGATTTTCATAAACTCTTTGCAGATGTTTCAGGAGTAAATCCAACTGAAAGAACTGAAATCATTGACATTATTAAAAATATTTTTTTTTGAATGTGTACATCGTGAGATTATTTTTAGTGTCAGTCTTAAACAATATTTTAATCGAAATAAAAAAACTATTTTCAGAAATGTTATCGGGAATAAAGTTGGCAACAGGAATTACTTTAAAGCATTCAATATTTTACTGTGTAGTTCCTTTAACATCGGTTAGGAAAAAGAAACCGGATTCTGTTTAATCATTATTGGTTTTTTATTGTTTGTATTGGCCAGCGTTACTTTTTTTACCCCCAGGAAAGAAAAAAAGCTTTTAATGTTGAGCAGGGTCGGGCCGTTCTTGCATTTCCGAAGACATCGAAGCTCTCCAATATTCCCTGTTCATTCTTGCAATATTTTCTACAGAAATTCCTTTAGGACATTCCGCTTCGCAATCATAAATATTCCCGCAATTACCAAAGCCTTCTTTATCCATTTGCGCAACCATATTTAAAACCCTGGTTTTTCTTTCGGGATCACCCTGTGGCAATAGTGCCAATTGAGAAACTTTAGCACCTACAAACAACACAGGCGAACCATTAGGACAAGCAGCCACACAAGCACCACAACCAATACAGGCGGCTGAATCAAAAGCCTCTTCCGACTTTTCCTTATCCACAGGAATTGTATTGGCATCTGCGGGATTTCCGGTATTAATGGAAATGAACCCACCAGCCTCTATTATTCTATCGAAAGCACTTCTGTCAACCATTAAATCTTTTATAACAGGAAATGCGTTTACCCGCCAGGGTTCAACGACAATGGTATCACCATCATGATAGGCACGCATGTGTAATTGACAAACAGTATTTTTCTGCCACGGTCCATGCGCTCTTCCATCTACAACCATACTGCATGCACCGCAAATACCCTCACGGCAATCATGGTCAAAAACGATAGGGTCTTCCTTACCTTCATGAACTAATCGCTCATTTAGTACATCAAACATCTCAAGAAATGACATTTCAGAAGAAATATCTTTTACATCATACGTTTTAAAACTACCCTTAGATTTGAAATCATTTTGGCGCCAAACTTTTAATGTGAGGTTCATTGTATAGTGATCCATAACTTATGTATTTTATTGTGACCTATTTTTTTATTATTTCTGTCCTCACTCCATCTCCTTTGTCCATTTATCTCTTTCATCAGGACTGATTTTCCATGGTGCAAAATTATTTTCTATATTGCTAAACATATTATTCCATTCCGTTGGGGCCTTGCTTTCTTCCATAATTAAACCACGGCGTAATTCAGTAATGATAGATAGTTGATTGATGCTGACCGGACACTCTTTTACACAAGCGTTACACGTAGTACAACCATATAATTCTTCAGCAGTGATATAGTGATGCAATAGCGTTTTACCATCCTCTTTAAATTCTCCATTTGCCTTGATATTTTTTCTCACGTCTTCCATTCTGTCACGTGTATCCATCATTATTTTTCTAGGATCAAGTAATTTGCCTGTAATGTGCGCAGGGCAGGCAGCGGTGCATCTCCCGCATTCTGTACAAGTATAGGCATCCATCAAACTTTTCCAGCTTAAATCAAAAATATCCAATGCCCCGAATTTTTGTTTCTGTTCTTCCGGAGTGGAAGGCGCCAGTTCCGGATGAAGCATATACTGGACTTCAGTGCTCACATCTTCCATATTTTTCATTTGTCCTAACGGCTCCAAAGGTTTGTAATATGCATTGGGAAACGCAAGTAAAATGTGAAAGTGTTTACTGTAGGGAAGATAATTTAAAAATATATAGATCCCTGTGATGTGCAGCCACCATGCCGTACGTTCAATTCCTATTAAAGTAGAAGAAGATAAATTCTGCATGTAGGGAGCCAATGACCCTGACAAAATAAAGCGTCCATGATCAAGGTAATGTGGGTTGCCTTGTAATTGTAATGCCCGGTCTGCGGAATTCATAGTCAGGAACAATCCCATTAAAATGATTTCTATGATCAAAATCAGATTAGCATCTGTCTTAGGCCAGCCTATCATATTGGGCTCTCTAAAACGTTTTAATTTCAGTATATTTCGTCTTGCCAGAAAGACAACGCAGGCAGTCAATACACAGATTGCCAGGATCTCAAAAAAATCAATTACGAAAGTGTAAAAACTACCCAAAGGAGCTGCAAACATCCGGTGAGTACCAAATATGCCATCCAGAAAAATTTCCAGGACTTCTATATTAATAATGATGAAACCTGCGTATATCGCAAAATGAAGTATGCCAACAAGCGGATACCTGAACATCTTCTTTTGTCCAAATGCCAACAACAGCAAATTTTTCCATCGTTGTTTTTTATTGTCACTTATTTTTTCATCACGTCCCAGTTTGATATTGTCAATAATTTCTTTTACTTTTTTCGCAAAAAGAAAAATAGCCACCCCACTGAGTAGAATAAATAAAACTTGTTGAACTATTTCCATAAAAAATAAGATAATTACGGCTCAAAGAAAACCTACCTTTTTTTCCTGACTTTACATTTATCTAAGCTACGAAACTTTTCAAAATAAAGAATCCATTATTATAAAAGAGCAGGTCGGTTTACAGTTGAAGATATAAAATGGGGGCTCGAAAAAGAAGAAACAATTAGCATAAGCTTTTATGCACTTTATTGAAAAACTTGCGGAATAGAATTTGAAGTACAAATCACCAAAAGACTGATAATCTTCATTTGAAATGTATGCTATATCACGAAGAATCAATCGAATTTATCAACAAAAAAGATTCATTATTATGGCAAAGGTCAATATCAAACTTCAAAGCAAAAAAGAAGTAGCGTCGAAAACGATGACGTTTCATTTTTGTAAACATGCTGGGTTTACATTTAAGCGGGAACAAAAGTGGAGTACTAAATTTGAAGAATTCGTGTAATTCGTGCCTAAAATTCGTGTTTTAGAAAACAAAGCTACCCAACAAAATAGTTAAACAATGAAAATATCTCCTTTAGCAGGAAAGCCTGCAGAACAAAATATACTTGTAAATATCCCACGACTTGTAACAGCTTATTATACCGGCATACCAGATATTGCTATTCCCGGTGAACGAGTGGCATTTGGCACTTCCGGTCACCGGGGTTCTTCTTTAAAAAATTCGTTTAATGAGAACCATATTCTTGCTATTACGCAGGCCATTTGCTTTTATCGCAAGGAACAAAAAATTGACGGGCCGCTATATCTTGGCTTTGATACACATGCCCTATCAGCACCGGCTTTTGCGACCACAATGGAAGTATTAGCTGCCAATAATGTGATTGCAATGATTGCTACTAATGATGAATACACGCCAACTCCGGTTATCTCCCATGCTATCTTGAAATACAATTCCGGAAAAAAAACCGGTCTGGCAGATGGCATTGTTATTACACCTTCTCACAATCCACCGGACGATGGCGGGTTTAAATACAATCCACCCAGCGGCGGCCCCGCGTCAGATTCTGTTACCAAATGGATAGAAGCGAAAGCAAACGAATTGCTGCAAAATAATCTTCAGTCAGTCCACAGAATTTCTTTCAAAAAAGCTTTGGCTGCCTCTACAACACACCGCCACGATTATCTGAACACCTATATTAATGATCTTGGAAACGTCGTCAATATGAATCTCATTCGTGATTCAAAGATCAAGATAGGCGTTGATCCTTTGGGTGGCGCGGGCGTGCATTATTGGGAGCCTATTGCAGAACGTTATAAACTGAACCTGACTGTCCTGAATAAAATCGTTGATCCCACATTTAGCTTCATGACTGTAGATTGGGACGGGCAAATCCGCATGGACCCCTCCTCCCCTTACGCCATGCAGCGGTTGATAAAAATGAAGGATGCGTATGATATTTCTTTTGCCTGCGATACGGATCACGACCGGCATGGAATTGTCACTAAAAGTTCAGGCCTGCTAAATCCAAATCATTACTTGTCAGTGGCAGTTTCATACCTTCTTCAAAATCGTCCGGATTGGGATAAAAAATCTGCCGTTGGAAAAACGATTGTCACTACCCAGTTAATTGACCGCATAACAGCAAAATTAAAGAGTAAGATTGATGATGTGCCTGTCGGATTCAAATGGTTCGTTGATGGCTTGTTAGATTCATCGCTTTGCTTTGGTGGTGAAGAAAGCGCAGGAGCTTCATTTTCAAGAATAAATGGAAGCGTATGGACGACCGATAAAGATGGATTTATACCGGCCTTACTCTCCGCAGAAATGACTGCAAAGCTTGGGAAGGATCCTGGCCTTATCTATAATGATCTCATCAAAGAATTTGGCGAACCATTTTATGATCGCATTGAAGCGAAGGCAACGCCAGAACAAAAAGAAAAATTAAAAAAGCTTTCTGCTACACAAATAAAACATAAGAATCTCGCAGGAGAAGAAATTAAAAACATTCTGACCAGCGCACCGGGGAACAACGCCTCAATAGGCGGTGTGAAAGTGGTGACAAAAAATGGCTGGTTCGCAGCAAGACCTTCCGGAACGGAAGATATTTATAAAATTTATGCAGAAAGTTTTTTGGGCAAAGAGCATCTTAAAATCATTATCGATGAAGCGCAAACAATTGTCAATGCTGCATTATAGATGAAGGAAACTTCCGGAATGCTGCAACATGATTAAACGTTTAGACTATTGGTTTTTTTCCCTGCAAAAAAATAATGGATGCCAGTGGTGGAAATAGTCCAAGTTGGGATCAACTAAAATTGGTTCCATTAAGCAACCCCGAAAAAGGTCTGTTATTTGATGAATAGTGTCAGAGGAATAGATCCTTGTTTCTAATTCTTATCTCATGAAACGGATATCCATTTTTTTTAAACAATTCAGGAAAACTTTCAGACTTACCCTTAAAACGTTCGTTTCTGAAAATTACTTCCGTTACGGAGCGTCACTATCCTACTATACGATCTTTTCCCTGGCTCCTTTGCTGATAATTACGATTTCTTTATGCGGATACTTTTTTGGCAAACAGGCTATGGAAGGGAGTTTGTTCACTGAAATTCGCAAACTTGTCGGTGATGTTGTGGCCAGGCAAATCCAGGACATGATTCAGCATGTGGTTTCAGCACAAAATTCTTTTATGGTCAATGCAATCGGAATCGTTGTGATGGCTCTTAGTCTAACAAGTGTTTTTGCAGAAATACAGGATGCCACGAATCATATTTGGAAACTTAAAACCGAACCCAAACGTGATTGGAAAAAATATATTACTAAAAGGGTGATATCTTTTAGTTTATTCTGCGTCACCGGATTTTTGCTTGTATTGGCAATAGCAGTCAACTGGGTGATTCATTTTTTTGGTAATTATCTCACACATTATTTTTCAGGAGTAAGTGTGTATTTGGTATTTGCCATTAATCAGGCTTTTATTTTCGCTATTGTGACCATGTTATTTACGTTCATCTTAAAATTTATACCTGATGGCAAATTAAAATGGACAGTTGCACTAAAAGGTGCTTTATTTACTTCTGTCTTATTCATCCTGGGCAATGCCGCTATTATTTTTAGCCTTACGCACTCTGATGTTACTTCGATGTATGGAGCTGCTGGAAGCCTGGTTTTTATTCTTCTTTGGTTATATTACTCCGGCATTATCTTATACTTCGGCGTGGTGTTTACAAAAATATATGCTCTTAATTATGGAGGTAAAATTATTCCCAGCTCCTTTGCCGTCTATTTGGAAAAAGAGGAGAGTGATTCGGATAAATCAAAACGACCTGATTCATTCAGCAGATAGCCCTTTCTGGTATTAATAGTTATACAGAGGGTTTTCCAAAATCGGCTAAGGTTGAGCTGGAGTAAATAGTCCTTTTAGTTGAATCGATTACTTCCATTTAAAAATCCGGAAAGAAGGAAGTAAACCACGAACTTTAAGGATAAATGACACCACCTAATGGGAAATATTGTTCATTATAAATAGCCATCTCTCAAAAATGATGATCAAACAAAATGAACTTAAAGAAGATTCCCCCGCCAGGTCGCACCTTTATTATCGTTTAATCACACTTTGGGTTATTAGCGAAGGAGTGGCCGGTGGGATTATCCATAGCTTACATCTCCCCTTTTCAGGTATGTTTCTTTCAGGCTTTGCCGTACTTTGTATTTGCCTGATCGCGTATTACCAGGGAGATAAGAAAAAAGATGCAGAATTATCCACGAACCCAAAACAGATTACGAAAGGAGCAATTTTAAAGGCAGCTATTATCGTCTGTATTTTTAAAATGATGCTAAGCCCGAATACGCCCCCATCTGCATACTTTGCCGTGTTGTTCCAGGGAGTGATGGGACAGGTTTTATTTAGCAGTCTAAAAAGTTTCAGGCTCTCTTGTATATTATTAGGCTTTTTAGCTTTGATAGAATCAGCAATTCAAAGAATCCTTGTGCTGGTTCTGTTATATGGTGCAGGTTTCTGGAATGCAGTAAATGAGTTTATAACGAAACTGACCAATGCAAAAGTCATCACCAATTATTCATTGTTACTGGCCATTGCCTACATTTCTCTTCATGGAATTTTTGGAATTCTAATAGGTATATGGGCTTACAGGTTAGTGAATAAATCGCAATTATGGGAAAAGAATCAGCCTGCATATTTAATCAAAGAGTTGGAGGATGCTAAGGTTCAGGAAATCCGTATTCCGTCCCGCAAAAAATGGAAATGGGCAAAAAGTTTTTTTATGTTCATCTGGATACTGTTGCTATTACTTTATTTTCAATCACTTTTAAAAATCGGCAAGCCTGTTCTTCCTTCCTCTAAAGCATTGCAAATACTTATCCGTTCTTTGCTTATTTTCTTTACCTGGTATTTTCTTGCCAGTCCGTTGCTTAAGCACTTTTTAAAGAAAAAATTACAAAATCAACAGGAAAAATCCGGCAGCGATATAAGCCGGATCTTGTTGCTGCTTCCTTCAACAGAAAATATTTTTAGAAAAAGTTGGGAGCTTTCTGCCTCCATGATTGGTTTGAAAAGATTGGGTTTATTTTGGAAAATTATACTCATAAATGTTTTGAGGGATGGATAAAACGAGTATTTTCAAAAAGCATTTCCGTTTCCCATTTTAATATTAATTGATGATATGGAATGAACCTTGATAGTAATTCACCAATCATTTTTGTTCAAAGACTCTTTTAAATAAACGTACTGATAATGAAAGTAATATTAGTTTTCGTATCCACATTAGATGGAAAAGTTACTGAATGGGGCAACCCACATGTAAGAGATTGGACATCAAAAGAAGATCAGGGATATTATAAACAAATCTGGAAGGATGCTCAATTAATCGTAATGGGCAGCAATACTTATATGGCAGAAAAATTTTCTCCTTCGCCTCAACATCTTCTTTTGGTGTTGACAGAACATCCTTCAAAATACAAACAATATGAAGTTCCGGATCAAATAAAATTTATTGACAATGATCCAAAAGAATTAGTTGAAGAATATCAAAAAAAAGGTTTTGAAACAATGATCGTCGTCGGCGGCCCACATGTAGCAACTTCTTTTTTTGAAAAACAATTAATTGATGAATTATGGCTTACGATTGAACCAAAAATATTTGGAGCAGGTGGCAATTTTGTAATTGAACAAAAACTGGATATTGATCTGAAAATGATTCGTTGTGAAAAGGTAAATGAAAAGGGAACGTTGATTAATAAGTATGCTGTGATAAAAAAATAATTGGTTTGTTCTTTTGCTTTACCATTTTTTTACCTTGTTTATTTTTCTGAACTATAATTAGAATTCTATTTGATCGCATGGTGTGTGCATTATGCTAAATATTTCAAGAGTTGGGTAACACTCCAATTATAAAAATGGTGTCTGATTATTTGCATTTTCTATTGTCATTTTGTTTTATGTTTTCGCCGACAGAATCTTAAGGAGAC
This sequence comes from Chitinophagales bacterium, assembly GCA_038235345.1. Lineage (GTDB taxonomy): Bacteria > Bacteroidota > Bacteroidia > Chitinophagales > Chitinophagaceae > Ginsengibacter. The sequence continues at coordinate 10,761 of JBBSUB010000059.1, read as the reverse complement.
CGGAAATAAACGAACGATAAATTAAAATAAAACTTTGATGAAGATGTTTTGAAGATCATTGCCGAATTGTAATAAAAGGCACGGATTGCTTCAATAAAAAAACAAGTGATTAAATAAAAATTATCTGGAAAATTTTACAAAAACTCATCTCTAAAAAATAATTCCGTTCATGATATTTTTATTTAGAGTAAAGTGATGGCAAACTATTTGCGGCAAAAAAGGTACAATTAAAAGTATGATTCCCCGTTTCACACCTGCTGAAAAAGCAATGCACTATCCTGAAGACAGGCGGTTTTTTGTACGATTAAAACCATACATGCTTTTTATCATCGGAATGATCCTCATCGGTTCGATTGTTATTGCCTGGATAGAATATTTATTTTTCGGATTACCAACAGATCCTTCTGTCGTTTTTACTCCGGCAGCATCTCCCGGAGAGCCTTCAGGTTTCCCGATGTGGATCAATATCAGCCATTGGGTAAATTTCTTTTTCCTGGTGTTAATTATACGAAGTGGCCTGTCTATCCTGGTCGATCATCCAAGATTGTATTGGAATGACGGATGTGATCCGAAAACGCAATGGTTGCGGTTGACTCCTATTAAAATTCCGGAAAATAAGAACTGGACAGCAAAACAGGATTCGCGTTATATCAGTCCTGTTGCGGGTTTGCCGGGCTATCGCCATACGGTGGGCATTGCACGTTCATGGCATTTTTTGACTGTTCCTTTTTTTATTCTAAATGGAATTATTTTTATTTTTCTTTTACTCTATACTGATCAATGGAAACGTTTGGTGCCTGCATCGTTGCAGATTATCCCGGACAGCTGGAATGTATTTGTACACTATGCTACCTTTAATATGCCCATTGAACCGAACGGATTCTATCACTTTAATGCCTTGCAACAACTTTCATATTTCGCCGTCGTATTTGTAATGGCGCCCCTGGCAATGCTAACAGGAATCGCTATGTCGCCGGCTATTGACAGTCGTTTTCCCTGGTATCCCAAATTATTTTTCAACCGTCAGACGGCGCGTTCTTTTCATTTTCTGATCATGTTTTGTTATGTGATTTTCATCGTCGTGCATGTAGCACTCGTAGCCTTAACCGGACTAAGTAAAAATCTGAATCATATCATCCTGAATAAACCGGACGATTCTTCATCCACAGGATTGTGGATAGGAATTGCCATCATTTTATTCGTCATAGCATTTAATGTGTTGGCGCATTGGATATCCTGGCGAAAACCAAGAACACTCCAATTTTTGGAAAATAAAATAAATATCTCTCTGTGGCGCAGTACTATTAATAAATTTAACCCGCAAAAATATTACACGAAAAAAGACATCTCTCCCTATTTCTGGACCAATGGAGAAATGCCGAAATCACAGGAATGGAAGGATCTGGCAGCGAATGATTTCAAAGAGTATAAATTAAAAATAAGTGGCCTGGTTGAAAATCCTGTTGAACTTTCAATGGATGATTTAAAAAAAATGGCGAAAGAAGAAAGTATTAACATGCATAGCTGCATACAGGGCTGGACAGGAATTGCAGAATGGGGCGGCGTGCCTATTAGCAAAATCGTAGACCTGGTAAAACCTAAGCCTGAGGTGACTACAGTCGTATTTTATTCATTCGGCGAAGGTTTATATGGCGGATTTTATTACGACACGCACACGCTGGACAATTGTTTAAAACCTAAATCCCTCTTAGCCTGGGAAATGAATTATCAACCTCTACCCCTGGTAAACGGAGCACCACTCCGCTTAAGAGTTGAAAATCAATTGGGCTATAAAATGGTTAAATGGATCAGCGCGATTGAATTTGTTGAAAACTATAAATCCGTAGGAAAAGGTTTTGGTGGCAAAAATGAAGATGACGAATATTTTGGCCTGCTGGCAAATACATAGTATATCAATGAGTTTTATTGAACTATATAAATGCATCACCGATCATTCCTCCTCGCCATCTTCTTCTCTTAAAAGTCCCATGCCCAGGCTAACGATTTGTTCTAATTCTTCCAATTCACTTTTTACATTATCAAAATTCTCCTTGCTCAACGAATGCTGCATCTGAACAATTCTTGCCCTGGTAATTTTCATCACTTTTATTGAATGTGAGATTTTAGTATTCACATTTTTTTTATCAATAAGACGGGTTTCCAAAGTTGTAAAATTATTCACGCCAATACCTATGAAGACGGATGCAAGTGCCGAAATAACGATCTCCAGCGCATTATCATTGGTCAGAAATGTCAGAAAAATAACCGCGGACCCAATCAAAATAAAAATGATCACATTGGGATGATTAAATGCTTTCCAAAAAAGATGACCTGCAATTTTTTTTTTCATTGAAGAGGTTATTCATTCTAAAAAATGCATCTCTCCGGCCGGGCCAGCAGCGCATATTAAAGGGTATTTTTCTTACTAAATTTTATAAGGATCAAATTTATTCCGCCTCAGCTTCAACAAAAATAAAATGTAGATGAACAGGCAAAAAGAATAGGCGAAAAGGCCATTTAGAAAGATGAATTCAAATGGATTGCTTCTACCAAAGCTCCTGAACAAATTCTTGAAATTTCCTGGAAATTTACCTGAAAGGCTGCCTCATTTATTTCTTCATTTTCAAGTGCATCCAGGTAGTTTTGTAAGGATTTATATAAACCCATAACAGAAACAGTCGTTTTCATATTATGAGCCACATGCTGCATTTTTTTGATATCCCCCTCATTCCAGGCGGTTTCAAGAGCAGTTAGTTCTTCCTGGATTGCTTCTATAAATTGTTCCGTAACCAATTTCTCATACTCCTTATTTCCTGAACTAATTTCTTTCATGTATTGCAACTTTATAAATCTATAATGATGCGGATCAGGAGGTGATGTAAGAATAGTTGAGTCGAAGTCTCCTTTTGTATATTGATTGATCAATTGGTGTAATTGGTTTTCCCGCAAAGGTTTGGAGATATAATCATCCATTCCATATTGAAGACATTTTTCCCTTTCACCGGCCAAAGCATGTGCAGTCATCGCGATAATTGGCGTCTTTAATTTTAAAGTTTGCCTGATCTCCTTCGTGGTAGAATAACCATCCATCACTGGCATTTGAATATCCATCAGGATCAGCATATATTTTTGAGCCTGAAGTTTTTCTAATGCTTCTTGCCCGTTAACTGCCAGATCATAATTTAATTTCCAGTTTTTGAACAGATGTTTAATCAGGCTTTGATTAATAACATTATCCTCCACGACCAAAATTCGTCCGGCCAGATCTGAATTTTTAATAACGTAATTAGTTTCCGCTATCTCACTACTTTGAAGCACTCCATCTGGAGAAATATCCAAGGGGATTATCAACGTAAATGCGGTTCCTTTTCCAGGTTCGCTGTCTATTTCAATCGTTCCATTTTGAAGTTTTACAAGATCTTTTACAATAGATAATCCCAGGCCGCTTCCTCCGTAATTCCGGATAACAGAATCCTCAGCCTGTTGGAAACGTTCAAATATTTGCTGATGCATTTCCTTCTCTATTCCTATTCCGGTATCCGTTACAGCTATTCCCAGATTAATAAATTCGGGCGTATTTCCTTCATTATATATTTTAATACTGATCGTTCCTTTACCGGTAAACTTTAAAGCATTCCCTGCCAGGTTCATTAAAATCTGTTTTAGCCTGGTAGCATCTCCCAGCAAAACATCCGGTACAGAATCATCAATTTCGGTGGAAAAGATAATATTTTTTTCGACTGCTTTAGCAAAAAACATCCCTTTAACGGAATGCAGTAAATGCCGGATGCTGAATGGCTTTTTTTCTATTTTTAGCATTCCCGCTTCTATTTTTGATAAGTCAAGAATATCGTTAATGATTGTGAGTAGGTTTTCCCCGGACTGTTCAATGGTATGCACGTATTCACGTGACTCTTCATCCAAATTTTTATTTTGCAAAAGCCCGGTAAAACCCAAAATAGCATTCATCGGCGTGCGGATCTCATGACTCATATTCGCCATAAACACTTCTTTGATCCTGGCCGATTCTTTTTCTTTCTTTTCGGAAATATTTAATTTTTGTATCAGAGAAATTTGCCGGCGAATGGTATTGATAATATACCAAAATAGAGCAGCTCCACAAACAAGCACAATAACAATGAGTATAAAACTAAATTGTTGCGCTTTTTTGCCACTCCTGTCGATTGAAGCAATCGCCCTACTTAGATGTTTACTCCTGATTCTACCTATCTTCTGAATCGTTGCCACAATGGAATCAGACAATATTTTACTATTGGGATTGCTGATTACCTGCATGGCATTTTCTTTCCCTTTATCCTGCAGATTATTCAACACTTCCTGGTTAAAGAGTAATTTTTCCTGAATAAGAGAATCCAGGCGATCTAAATAAAATAATGATCTGTCATCCTTCGATGATCTTTGTAACTGCCCCAAAAGAGATTTAATTTCTAATATTTCCTTATCAATAACGATAATAGAAGATGGATTTTCAATCACGATAGCACCTCTTACTTTACTCTCGACTTTAATAATTGTTTTTTCTAACTGGTTTAATTTAATATCCATTTCAACCTCATTCATTAAGGTTTCGTTTCCGGCAATCAATGAGTTTATATTTTTGGATGAATTGTACTGGATATACACCAAAAGCAAAGTCCCGGCAACAAAAGAGGCTAAAATAAAAATAATAATTTTTTTACTTTGCATGGTAGAAAATGATGCTTAAAGTTAGGTGAAAACCATTATTATCTGTCACCTGGAGGAATCATAAAATATTTATTTAGTACAATTCCCATGATAATGATCACACAAAGGTCGCCACCAATTGCTAACAAAATTTTACCGATGCCGTCACTTGCATCTATATATTGAAGGACTAATATTGAAAATGTAATCAGGAGAAGTGTGCAAGTGAAGAATAATATCGTGTAAGTGATTTTCATTTATTTGCTAAAACATGAACGCTATGGCAGATAAGCAACCATATGGCTTCAAAGACTTGTTTTCAGGTTAATTTCCGTGGTTAATGCATCTCTTTCAGCTCAAAGATATTTTTATTAAATACCGGGGAAATATCCAAATCGTTCAACAGGCATAAAGTGTCGATGGGTAAATTAAACCGGATCAATAAAATAATAAAGTATTCAAGGAGTCACAATCGCCGGCGGATGTTGAGTTGTCCTGATTTTAATTTCGGTAACCTTTAGTTTGGTAAAACGAATAGATACATGTTCTAAAGCACATTCATTTTTTTATTTAAAGCCGCACGGTATGCATCAGCTACCGGCACAGGTTTGCTGTTTAAGATCAAGGCACCATCCTGCATGGAATCTATCTTATTTAGAGCCACAATATAAGACCTGTGAACCCGGATAAATTTGGAAGCAGGCAGCCTGTCCTCCACTGCTTTTAGAGTTGTATGTATGGCAAAGAATTTTTGCAGGGTATGTACTTTTACATAATCACCCATCGCTTCGATAAATAAAATGTCTTCCAGTTTTAACCGGCGGATAATATTGGAATCCCGGATAAAAATAAATTCTTCCTTATCGAATTTAACTTCCTGCGTTATGCTTTGGATCAATTCTCTTGCCCGGTCAACAGCCTGCAAAAATCTTGAAAGTGTGACCGGTTTTACAATGTAATCTGCTACATTCAATTCAAAGGCTTCTACTGCATACTCTTTTTTGGAAGATATAAATATAATGACCGGTTTTTTATTCCCCAGGTTTTTTGTAAGTTCCAAACCAGTCATTCCATCCATTTCAATATCCAGAAAAACAAGGTTTACCGGCAGTTCCTGCAGGAGATTATATGCCTCCATCGCATTGTCGCATTCATCAAGTACCACCATGTCTTTCACCTGGCTGGCCAGTTGTTTCATGGTTGTTCTGGCAATTTTATTATCGTCAACGATTAAAACATTCATCATAATAACCTGTATTTGTAAAGTATGCATCATTCTTAAATCCGCACACCATCATAAATTTCTGTGAGAGCTATGGTTTCATTAATTGCTTTAATCATTAAATTATCCGCAAGCGTTTTATATTCTTCCAATTCCCAATGACCCTTTTCATTCAGCCTGAACACTTCAGCTAGAATTCTTTCAGAATCTATCATGATGTATTCTTGCAGCGTTGGTATATCGCGATATAATATAAATTTTCCTCCGCGGTCATAATTCTTTGTTGACTTTGAAAGCACCTCGATAATAACCGTTGGGTTCAATACATTGTAATCGTCATTATTGAGAGTAAGAATTTCTCCGCAGATAATGGAAATATCGGGATAGGTAAACAAGGTATTCGATGGAATGTGTATCCGCTGATCACTTCCATACGGGAAACATTTTCTCCCTTTTAATTTTAAACCTATTACCATTATTAGATTGCTGGTAATAGTGTTATGTGGCACCTTAGCACCGGACATAGCAAATATTTCCCCTTCATAATATTCATGCTTTACGACCCCTGCATTTTCCATTTTCAAATAGTCCTGAATGGATATTTTTTCTTTTTGATAGGCTGCTACCGGTTCTCTGATTTCCATGCAATAAAATTAAGCATTATAATGCAGCATTGAGCCATCACATAACATTCAAAAACCAGTAGCTTCCCTACCTACCGAAATCTTTAATTTTCATCAAAATATTCCTGATCCAGAAATTAAATTGGTATAATACAAGTGTATATTGAATGGCTTTAATGCTTTGATCGAATTAAACTGAATACCTTTTATAATTTTTAAAAAAATGATTAAAAAATAAACCGGGAATCATTTAAATATTTCTTTAATTTAGAGATGTGAGGAAATACCTACTTCCAACATAAATACTTCTTTAAAAAACAGCACTCATTCAATCAATATGAAAAAAGTACCAGGCATCTTTCTCCTCTTTTTATCCATTTCAACCTTCGCTCAAAAAGACAATCATGATAAATGGATTTCACTATTTAATGGAAAGGATCTGAGTGGCTGGAAGCAGCTCAATGGAAATGCTCCATACAAAGTAATCAATGGTGAAATTGTTGGTTTTACGAAAGCGGGTGAACCAAATTCTTTCCTGGCTACGACGAAAGATTATGGTGACTTTATCCTGGAACTGGAACTATTGGCTGATACCACGTTGAACTCCGGCATTCAGTTTAGAAGTGAAAGCAAACCTGGTTACATGAACGGACGTGTACATGGCTACCAGGCAGAGTTTGACCCTTCTGCCAGGGCGTGGAGTGGCGGCATATATGACGAAGCGCGCCGTCTTTGGCTGTATCCTTTGGAGCTTAATACGATGGCGAAGTCTGCCTATAAAAATGGCCAATGGAATCACTATAGAATTGAGGCTATCGGCAATACGATGCGTGTGTGGTTAAATGGGATTCCGACAGCGCACCTGGTGGATGACATGACGCCAAAAGGTTTTATAGCCTTGCAGGTACATGCGATCGGAAAAAACGATAAGGAAGGAAAAACGGTCAGGTGGAGAAATATCCGAATCCAAACGAGTGATTTGAAACCATCTAAACCGGATGATACTTATGTGGTAAACCTGATCCCAAATAATTTATCAGCACAGGAAAAGTCAACCGGTTACAGGTTATTATTTGATGGCAAACACACGGACCAATGGAGAGGTGCCTATAAAAAGTCCTTTCCCGAATCGGGCTGGAATGTGGAGAATGGAAACTTGAGTGTTCAAAAGATGGATGGGGCTGAATCCACGCATGGAGGCGATATTGTGACTAAAGATCAATTCAGTGCTTTTATATTCAAATTTGATTTTAAATTAACGGAAGGTGCGAATAGCGGTGTAAAATATTTTGTAACCGAAAGTGAGTTTAATAAAGGTTCTGCGATCGGTCCGGAATACCAGATATTAGACGATAAAAGGCATCCTGATGCCAGGTTAGGAAAAGGTGGAAATCGTACGTTGGGATCATTATATGATCTGATCACTCCTAAAAAAATTCCTGCGGCACAAAAACCAATTGGGGAATGGAACCAGGGAATTATTAAGTCATTCCCCGACAACAAGATTGAATATTGGTTAAATGGATATAAAATTTTGGAATACACAAGAGGATCAAAAGAATTCCTTGCATTGGTAGCTGACAGTAAATATAAGGACTGGGAAAATTTCGGGATGGCTCCCACGGGGCATATTCTTTTACAAGATCATGGAGATAAGGTTTCTTTCAGAAGTTTAAAAATCAAAGAACTCAAATAAAAAATCGTTTATGGAAAACTCAAGAAGAAAATTTATTAAACAATCGGCTATCCTGACGGCAGGCATAGGAGCAATGGGCTGGAGCGCCAAAAGCTATGCAAATATCATAGGTGCCAATGACCGGGTGAGAGTTGGTGTGGTTGGCTTTTCAGACAGGTTTCGCGATGCTTTATTACCTTCTTTTTTAAAGCATCATCAATCATTGAACTTTGACCTCGTCGCAGTTTCTGATCTGTGGAATTACAGGCGTGATTTGGGAGTTAGCCACATAAAAAAAGCCATCGGCCATGATATCAAAGCTTGCAGGAATAATGATGAATTATATGCAATGAAAGATCTGGATGCCGTGATAATCAGTACGGCAGATTTCCAGCATGCTTTGCATACGATAGAAGCTGTAAATGCCAAATGTGATGTGTATTGTGAAAAGCCATTTGCAGAAACAATGGCCGATAACCGGGCTGCATTAAAAGCCGTAAAGAATTCAGGGCGTATTATCCAGATTGGTTCGCAAAGGCGCAGTGGCAAAAATTACATGGCAGCAGATAATTTTATTAAACAGGGAAAATTCGGCGACATTACCATGGTGGAGCTCACCTGGAATGTGAACCAACCGGGAAGATGGAGACGGCCGGATCTGGTATCGAAGCTGAAGCAGGAAGATACTGACTGGCAACGATTTTTAATGAACCGGCCTTTTGAAGAATGGGATCCCAGGAAATATTTAGAATACAGATTATTCTGGCCTTATTCCTCCGGGATGCCCGGACAATGGATGTCGCACCAGATTGACACAGTCCATTGGTTTACCGGGCTGAAACATCCACGAAGCGTGGTAGCGAATGGAGGAATCTATCAATGGAAAGACGGCCGTAGAAATTGGGATACGACGACAGCCGTTTTTGATTATGGTCCGGTGGATGATACAGACAAAGGATTCCAGGTTGTGTTTAGTTCTAGAATGCACAACGGAGAAGAACGTCCATCTGAAGTATATTATTCCAACGGTGGTGAATTGAACCTTATCACCAATACAGTTTCTCCGGAAGGTGGATTAAGAGAAGGACCTGCAAAAGCAATGGGAATGAAACCAAACCTGTTGCCTGAAATCAAATTATCAGAATTGATCAAAGTGGATGCTGCTGCGAATGCCGGAGCGGATGACCTTGTAACTAACCATATGCGTAACTGGATGGATTGCATCAGAAGCCGAAAGCAAACCAATGCTCCTGTAGAAGCCGGCTATTATCATTCTATTGCAAACATTATGACGAATGCAGCCGTGAGAACTGGTTATAAAGCAACTTTTGATGAGGCTACACAAGAAGTAATGGTTAATGGCAAGATCTTTAAATATTAATTCTTTCAAGGAAATAAAATCGCTGATCGCACTCTATATTTTTCTTAGAGGATTTTCATTTGCTGACAAAAATGCTCTATTGCCTGATTAATAATACAGTCAAAAGTGATAGGAAATCCTCGACTACTAAAAATATTTCAATAAGGTATGGGTAAGAATTCCGGTATCTCCATTAAAATGATGTCCACCCGGCAAAATAATATTTGTATATTTTTTTATCCTGATACTGCTTACAGGAAAATCATTTTCATCATCCCCAAAAACTGTAACAATCTTTTCATCGGCCAGCTTATTTATCTCAGCGGCCACATTCATATTCCTTTTGATTGCATAGCCGAATATATCTGATACGTGGATCTCAAAATCGGTGTTGGCTGATGGGGAAATTAAGATTGTGCTCCATATTTTATTCCTTAAGGAGGTCGGAAGTCTCTGAATGATAAATGGCAAAACATCTGATCCAAATGAATAGCCAACCAGCACCAAATCCTGGTTTTGACGACCGGTAAATTCTTTGTTTAGGTAGGTGGCTTCAAAGTGCTCAAAACATTTGTTCGCATTTTAGAGCAGCTTTGACTACCAGTTTTAGAAATACAAATAAAGTAGGCTTTCTTCAGACTTAAACTGACCTGATATCTTTTGCGTTCTTCAAGCGCTTTTTTGAATTTTAAAACTGTTTTGTCATGAATTGCCACATGGCTTGAGCCCTGAACTTCTCTTGCTTCTCTTGAAGCAAAAACTGGCATTTTAAAGGGAAGAAATAGAATGCAAAAAACAGAAGGACAAAAGGTTTGGGCTGAAGCCCGATTGGCGCAATCCTAATCCCTCCGGCCAAAGCCGGGGGCTAATCAAAAAGACAACCATTCAAGAGTAGAAAACAACCTTTCCTGAGTACTGAATAGTTACAATAGATTTTATAGGCTTGATATATGCTGTAGGTTTTAATGTTCTCATAAAAAAACCTTTAAGAATACAAGTATTTTTCGACTGGCGATTGAAGGCAAATATAGATCGGTAAATGAAATTAAATTAAACGAAATATATTTCATCTGCGAACAAATTTATCACCTTAAAATCAAAATCAATGAACTGGTTAATTTTAATAATATTTGGCATTTTGGCTGTTGCATTAATTGTATTTCTTGTAATACGAAACCAAAAAGATGAAAAGGAT
>JBBSUB010000058.1:0-19601 GCA_038235345.1 Chitinophagales bacterium | reverse complement strand
TTATCCTTATGGAACAGGGTTGATTATGAAAGCAATTGTTCTACATGAATATATGAGAGGCGTAAAAGAAAACAAATTGACTATGACAGATAGAAATGCTGGAAGCTTTACAAGTGGTGGCGATTCTCAAATGTTATATGTTGCACTAAAGATGGGATACTTTGCAGGATCTTCTCCCTCTATAAAACTTAAGCATAATATCTTGCCATCTAAACTTAAGTTGAGCAATATTGTAAAACTTGTTTATTTTACTAATGCCGGTCAGATAAAAGCATATAATGAAGTTTTTACAGATCATCCCTATCAAATCTGTAAAATTAATTCAGGTATGATCTTCAAGTCAATTTTTGGATTTACAAAACAGTTTATAAAGCATCCGTTAAAACCAGAATATGAATTGGTGAGCTTTTCAAAGAAACTGGGAATGATGAAAGCACAAATAATTGCCGCTGATCAAAAAAATCATTGGCTGTTTAATATTTGGGAAAGAATCATAAACTTATAATCGTTACAAAAGAGAAATGAATTTATTAATACGATTAATACGTTTTTTATATAGGAAAGCAGGGTTTAATTTTCATCAGAGAGTTCGAGACGAACAAGCAAAGAAATTAAACATTTTATCATTAAATGAGAGTAATGAATACTTTAAAGAGGTAATTGAATCCGGGAAACCATCAATGCTCAGTAGGTTAGGCGGTGTGGAAACAAATTGCATTCTTAATTATCTCGAAGTAAGTGAGTATTTCCAAGCAAATAAGCTAAAAAAATTAAACGCACAATTCAAGGGTAAAAGATTTAATTGGAATAGTGATGTTACTTACGCCATTAGTAATTTAGCAGGCGTGTTTCCTGTAAGCCAAGAAAATCTGGCGAAATTCTCCTCATTATATTTAAGTAAAATAAAGAACATCGATGGGATAGGGATATGGAGATTTGTCCCAGGAGAGAGCTATTTAATTAAAAGATATTGCCCTCATGCTGCGAAATTTGACCCGATGGTGTTAGATCCATATTTTTTTGATTCACCTTGGACACATAAGTTAAAGGGTAAAAAAATATTGGTAATTCACCCTTTTTCAGATTCAATACTGAGTCAATATGAAAAAAGAAAATTCCTGTTCAAGAATAATAAGGTACTTCCTGATTTTGAATTGAGTACCGTTAAAACAGTGCAATCCATTGCAGGCAATAATACCTGTTATAAAGACTGGTTTGAAGCATTAGAACATATGAAGGTAGAAATTAGAAAAAATGACTTTGATATTGCATTGATTTCAGGAGGTGCTTACGGATTGCCATTAGCTGCTTATATAAAATCTTTAGGTAAATGTGCAATTCATATGGGTGGTTCCTTACAAATTCTTTTTGGAATAAAAGGCAAACGGTGGGATAATCATCCGGAAACAGCAAGAATGTATAATGAGTATTGGGTTAGGCCAAATGAAAATGAAGTAGTCAAAAATTCACATATTGTAGAAGGAGGATGCTATTGGTAAAACTAAGTTTAAATACTGCCGTTTTATTAATTGCTTTTAACCGTCCTGAAACAACACAACTGGTTTTTGATCAAATTAGAAAAGCCGCCCCAAGAAAATTATTTATAGCAATAGACGGGCCCCGTAATAATTTATCAGATGAGGAAAAAGTAACTCAGGTAAAACAAATAGTAGAAAATATAACTTGGGAATGCGAGGTGAAAAAAATGTATCAACTGAAAAATTTAGGGTGTTCACAAGGGCCACGCGCCGCAATAAAATGGTTTTTTGGAATTGAAGAAACAGGTATTATTTTGGAAGATGATTGTCTCCCTAATGGCGAATTCTTTAATTACTGCGAAATATTACTAGAAAAATATAAGGGCAATAATAAAATTTTGAATGTCTGCGGATCAAATATGGGAGATAACAGAAGTGATGCTTCAGGATACTTCTTTTCCCGTTTTATGAATATGAGTGGCTGGGCTACTTGGCGGAGGTCTGTTGAAGAAATTGATTACGATCTTGCTGCATGGAAAAATGGCAGCCGATCCATTTATCCGTTGTATAAAGCTCTGCGGCAAGATGTTTTTGATGCAGATATCGACTGGTACAATTACTGGAAGCATAAATTTAATCTAACCATTGAAAGTAAAAATGTAACCTGGTGGGATTGGCAGTGGATCTATCATCAAATATTTAATAAACAATTATCAATCATTCCCAACAGAAACCTTGTTTCCAATATTGGGTTTAATGAAAATGCTACGCATACAAAAGATGCAGGGAACCTGCTGGCAAATATTCCTTTGCAAACAATGCTTTTTCCTTTGCATCACCCTTCTGTTATTAAACCTGATTTTAAATATGAAGAAAATTTTGTAAAATGGGTATGGTGCGACCATAAGAGAATAATGTTTATTTATAAGCTGAAACAAAAGTTTATTCAACTTATTCAACTTAAATGAATTTTTTAAAAAAGTTAGTACTCAAGATTCCGGCAATAAGGAATCTTTACGATGAGATAGGAATCTATAAAAAAGGATTTCCTCCCGGGCACTATTACAGTCCAATAATCTCAGTAGAAGAAGTAAGTGCACATGCAGATAAAATCTTCTCAAAAAATAAGAATCTGTCCGGGATTGATTTGAACCATGAAGAGCAAATAAATTTACTTTATTCTATTAAAGAATATTATCCAGAACTGCCTTACAAGGAAGAAAGATCACCTGGATTAAGGTATTATTTTAATAACAATACATTCGAGTATTCCGATGCCATTTTTCTTCACGGAATGATTCGCCATTTCACTCCAAAAAGAATTATAGAAATAGGTTCTGGTTTTTCTTCTGCAATAATGCTCGATACCAATGAATTGTTTTTTAAAAATAGTATCGATCTTACATTTATTGAGCCCTACCCCGAAAGGTTGAAAAACCTGTTACTAAAGCAAGACTCAGGAAATTTCACTTTGATTGAAAAGAACTTGCAGGATATAGATACTTCTATATTTCGTGAGTTAGAACCAGGTGATATTCTCTTTGTAGATTCAACACATGTTTCCAAGACCGGTAGTGATGTAAATATGATTCTGTTCGAAATATTACCACTATTGCAAAAAGGAGTGATCATTCATTTTCATGATATATTTTTTCCTTTTGAGTATCCCAAAGATTGGGTATTAGGCTGGAGTGGGTTTGGATGGAATGAGATTTATTTACTTCGAGCCTTTCTGACGAATAATGAAGAATATAAAATTATTCTCTTTAATACTTACCTCGAGCAAATGGAAGAAGAATGGTTTAAAGATAATATGCCTTTATGCTTAAAAGATAAAGGTGGTAGTTTATGGTTGAAGAAAATTTAACTGTTGAAGAATACTAAATCCATATCCATTGTTACTCCATCCTACAACCAGGGCCAATTCATAGAACAAACCATAACAAGTGTGTTGGATCAAATATATCCTAATCTTGAATATATTATCATTGACGGAGGAAGTACAGATAATACGGTAGAGATCATAAAAAAATATGAAAAACACCTTAAGTTTTGGGTAAGTGAAAAAGATAGCGGACAGGCAAATGCAATTAATAAAGGGCTGAAGTATTGTACCGGTAATATATTTAACTGGCTTAACACCGATGATTATTTACAGCCGGGTGCTTTACCAAAAATCGCAGCAGCCTTTGAAGACAAAAAGGTACAAATGGTGGCCGGAAGCGTGCGTAACTTTTCTGAACTGCAGGAAGAGGTGATACCTAATCAGCATTTAACTGCCGAAGGTTTGATGTGCTGGAAACAGGATGTAAAATTTGTACAGCCCGGTGTTTGGTTGCGCAGGGCATTGATAGAGCAATGTGGAGGAATTGATGAACAATTTCATTATGCATTCGACTGGGATTTGTACATCCGTTACTTGTATTGTTTTCCCGGTGTTAAAGAAATTGAAGATCTGTTGGTGCATTTTCGCTTACATCAAAATTCTAAAACACAATCATTGAGCGAAAGATTTTCAATAGAAGAAAGAAAAATTATTGAAAAACTACGTAAACATTCTACTTTTTCGGGCCTGCACAATGCCTGTGAATATAAAATTCAAAAATACGGCTGGACGGTGTTTCTTTCTGAACTCTCGGTAAAAAGTGCACCGCTTGCGAAAAAAATATTTTACGTATTACAAGAAATGCCTGCCTATAAAAAAGTAAGTCTTAGCCGCCAGACCCTTGGCGCCTTGAAGGCTTTTGCAAAAAAGAAAATTATCTGAAAATCATTTACGAAAAAAAAAAGGTGGTATGGCTTGCACATGAAGCAAACATGAGCGGGGCTAATATTGCCATGATGGAATATGCGTTGGTCTTAAAAGATGAATATGATTTTCATTTTATCTTACCCCATGCTGGAAATATGAGGAATGCCCTCGAAAATATGGGTTTTGCTACAACAATTATTCACCAGTACGGATGGGCTGTACCTGTGCCAGGTAAACGGACTGGTATTTCCTGGAGAGTAAAACTGCGCTCGCTTAAAGCTATCAGAGATACCTGCCGGGTATGCAAAAAAGAAAAAGCAACAATGGTTTTTACTAACACACAAATTCCATTTACGGCAGCAGTGGCAGCAAATAAATTAAACCTGCCCCACGTATGGTGGCTGCATGAGTTTGGAGAAGAGGATTTTGGATTTACTATTGGTTTTGGAAAAAGAGACATTGGAGACCGGCTTATGGAAAAAAGCCGTTTGATCATTTGTAACTCGGAAGCTATAAAACGCAAATTCGCCTTCCGCATGCCTGGAGTGCACATCGAACGTATTTATCAACCGGTGAGTTTTAAGAAAAGAGCGGAATTAAAATCAACAACAGATATTATTAAATATCTCATGTTTGGTCAGATCGTTGCTTCTAAAGGACACAAAGAAGTATTGGAAGCTCTGGCTGCTGCGATAAAAATAGCGCCCTTACGAAAAATGGCCCTGCATATAAAAGGGCCGTCAGAAGATGAATCTTATGTGGACAGTTTACGCAGTTTGATAAAGGCACTTGACTTACAGGATAAAGTGATAATAGATACCGGATTTTTTGAGAAAGAAACAGTTTTGCCGCTTTATGATGTGCTTATTATGGCCTCAAAAGCAGAAGCTTTTGGGCGGGCAATTATAGAGGCGGGAAAGGCTGGCTTAAAAGTTATTGTAAAGAACAACGGAGGCGCACCGGAATTAATGAATACTACAAATGGGTTGTTATACAATAGCCCAATGGAACTCACAGCAATACTGGCTGGTGAGATTGCCATGCCGCCCGGTCCTGTTGTTTTTAATTATTCTGAAGAAACCGAAATGTCAAATTTAAAAAATTACCTGGCCATTTTATGAAGCCGATTGCACCTTTTTTTACCATAGCTACTATTTCCTTTAATTCAGGAAAGTGGATTCGTCAAACTATAGAAAGTGTTCTGGCTTCATCGTATACTAATTTCGAATTTTTAATTTCTGATGACTGTTCTGATGATGACACCTGGGAAATAATAAAACAATATAATGACCCGCGGATCAAGACATGGCGTAATGAAAAAAATATTGGGGAATACCCTAATCGAAATAAAGTATTGAATGAAGCAGTGGGTCGATACATATTGTTTGTGGATGGGGATGATATGTTGTATAAAAACACACTGCGAAATATATTTGAATATGTAGAAGAGTATCCTGAGGCAGTAAGTATATGGGGTGTGTGGAGCCATCAATTGAGTTTTTGCATTTTTCCTGTTCTCCTGCAGCCGGAAGAAACCCTCAACTGGATATACGGAGCCAATCTTCCTATCGCTATAATGGGTTTTGGAGAAACAATCTTTCGGGTTGATGCCCTGCGTGAAACAGGTGGTTTTAGTACAGAATTTATTTCCGGAGATACTTATATTAAAAAGAAAATTGCTCTTTTAGGTGCCGTTTTGCTGGTGCCGATTGGTTTTATGTTCTGGAGAAGAACGCCGGGTCAGGCGTCTAGTACATTATCCCAGGGATTAATAGGATATTTCAATAATGTGATGATAGAAAGAGGTATTTTAGAAGACAGGTATTTTCAGGATCATCCGGATAAACATGCATTGTATAAGCACAACAGCAAAATACGGGATATTAAAATTTTATTCCATCACACTTTTTTAGAAGGAAACATTAGCTCCGGAATCCATTTGTTTAAAAGGCTGCATTTCTCTTATAAAGATTTGATTTATTTATTTAGAAAGCCTGACTTATCCTATAACAAAACATTGAAAAACAAATTATTTCAGGGAAGAAAATGGATACAATTATAAATATGGAAACAAACAGACTTTCTACTCAGGAATTCTGGGTTAGCGACCGTGGCTATAATTTTAATTTTCAAAGGCATACAGGACATGCTTACGATAAGTTGATCCTAAAGTATATACCCGACACAAAAAATGGAACCTGCTTAGAAATCGGAAGTTACCCAGGACCTCATCTCACTACTTTCGGCGATCTCCATTATACATTAAATGGAGTAGATTTTAATCCTGATAATGCTAAAGGATTACCTGCCTGGTTAAAGAAGGAAGGGTTTAAAGTTGGACATTTTGCGGCAGAAGATCTTTTTCAGTTTAAGACGGATGAGCTTTATGATGTTGTTTGTTCTTTTGGGTTTATAGAACATTTTATAAATTACGAAGAAGTGATTCAAAGGCACATCGATCTCACAAAAATTAATGGATATGTTTTGATCACAACCCCAAATTTCAGGGGCCGCATCCAGTATTGGTTGCACAAAACATTTGACAAAGAAAATCTATCTATCCACAATGTAAAAAGCATGCGGCCGGATTTGTGGGCAAACCAATTAGAAGAAAATGGTTTTGAAATACTGTACCAGGGCTACTTCGGTGGTTTCTGGTTTTGGAAGGGAAAACCACACCTGACTTGGGTTAAAAGAAAATTGATCTGGATAATTGAAAGAATTATAATTAGAGTAAGACCACTGTTCAGGTTTGAATCAGCTGCCTTTTCTGCACATTGTGGCATTGTTGCCCGGAAAATCCGCTAAAAAATTTATAAGATAATCATGAATGCTTTTATTGCAATAAAGTATACTGCAGGGCTGTTAGGTAAAGTCTTCTCAAATATTCTTCAGTATCCTTTTTCGCGCCCTGCAAGGCATCGAATGTCTAATGCCTATAACGCTATTAGTTTTCCGTATTACGATAATAATTGTGTGGAACTATCTGAACTGCTGGCAAATGATGAGTTAAAAATAATATTGGCGCCCGTGAAATCTAACAAGCATAATACAACTGTGTACGAACTGACAGCCATTGCTTCGTTCGTAAAAGATAAAGACTGCAACCAGGTTTTTGAGATTGGCACTTTTGACGGACGAACTACAAGAGCAATGGCGTTGAATCTGAAAAATAAGGATGGTAAAATTTACACGCTTAATCTTCCGCCTGACACTGCAGAAGTTTCTCTTGACACAGGAAATGTAGATGTAGAACTTGCATCCAAAGTAATAAGTGGTGAACGGTTCCTGGGTACAAGTGAGCAAGAGTCGATTGAACAATTATGGGGTGACTCGGCAAAATTTGATTTTACCCCCTATCATGGGCAAATGGATCTTGTATTTATAGACGGAGCACACAGTGAAAATTATGTTGCAAGTGATACAGGCAATGCACTCCGTTTGATCAAACGAGAGGGAGGCTGGATCATCTGGCATGATGCTCCCTATTTCGGTGTAGTAAAATTTTTAAAGAAATGGATCCGGGAGCAAAAAGGGCCGGTTTATTTTATAAAAGATACTTCACTAGCGGTAGCCTATATAAAACTGGGGAACGTTGCATCCAGACAAAATATATGAAGATTTTACAGGTACTTAATCATTTTCTTCCTCAACAAACTGCCGGTACTGAAGTATATGTTTGGGCATTGAGTAAGCAATTACAACTCCTGGGAAACGAAGTAGACATCATTATCCCCAACTATGGCAGTGCTGATTTTGAAACTTATGAATACGATGGTTTACAAATACATAAATACCCGGAAACGTCTGTAGTGGATAGGGCACTGCAATTGGGGTTTAAAGAACCTCAGGGTTTAAAAAATTTCAAAAGATATATTATAGAATACAAGCCCGATTTAATTCATTTTCACGAATTGGCAGGTGGTTATGGCATTACTTTAAATCACGTACTAACGGCAAAAAAAACTGATGCAAAAGTTATTTTTACTTTTCACCTTGCAGGATATACATGCAAAACCAACACATTAATTTACAATGAAGAAATGTTTTGCGATGGGAAAATTAATATTAAAAAATGCAGTGGTTGTTATCTTCAAAGCAAGGGTTATAAAAAAGTAGAAACCATATTAAATCCAATCTCTCAATTATTATATGTTGCAAACATCAATACCACCACATGGAATAATAAAATTGGTACCGGTTTGGGAACTTCCTTTTTAATAAAGAAACAAAAAAAAGAGTTTGACTTACTGATAGATCATTGTGACAAAGTTATTGTGCTGACTAAATGGTATGAAAAAATTTTATTGCTGAATGAAGTTTCCAGCGAAAAAATAGAATTTATACCGCAGGGATTACCACAGGAATTTAAAATAAAGTGTAAAGAAACCTCTACTAATATTAAAAAGCCTGTGCGCATAATATTTTTAGGGAGGGTTAGTTATTTGAAGGGTTTGCATCTTATAGTAGAAGCCCTTTTACAGCTCCCCCCGAATAATATTATACTGGATATTTATGGGCAAGAAGATGGAACAGATTACCAACAAAAATTAAAACAGAAAAGCCTGCTTTGCAGAAATATTACCTGGCGGGGAAAATTAGAACCAAAAGAGGTTCTGAATACCATGCAACAATATGATGTTTTGTGCCTGTGTTCTACTTTTTCTGAAATGAGCCCGCTAGTTATTCAGGAAGCATTTGCCGCCGGCATACCTGTACTTGCATCTGATGTATATGGTAATGCAGAGCAAATCAGGCACAACGAAAATGGGTGGTTGTTTAAATTTAAAGATGTGGATTCTTTGAAATTACAAATCCAACAATTAATAGAGAACCCTTCACTTATTGAGGTTGCAAAACAAAACATTAAACCGGTACGAACTTTTGATGTTGTTGCAAAAGAGCAGTTGGCCATTTACGAAAAACTGTTAAAGTCATCATGAAAATACTAATTGTTATGGATCCGGGTATAGTGATGCCTGTAAATGGTTATGGCGGAATTGAAAGGTTGGTAGATTTGTATGCAAGGGAGTATAATAAACAAGGACATAAGGTGGAATTGCTGATTACTACAGGCTCTCAAATTGAAGGTTGCCTTGTTCATGATTTTGGTAAAGAAGGATTTCCGCCTCAGAAAAAAGATGCCCTGCTGGCGATACCTTCGGCATGGAAATTTTTACTGAAAAACCATCATCGTTTTGATCTCATCCATAATTTCGGGCGCCTCGCCTACCTTATTCCTGTTTTGAACAAACCAGTAAAAAAAATAATGACTTACCAGCGGGAAATCACAGGGCGGAATATTAAGTACATTACCAGGTTTCCCAATAAGAATTTACTTTTTACAGGATGTAGTGCTGATCTGCTAACACGTACACATCTTCCGGGAAAATGGAAAGCTATACACAATGGAATAGATTTTTCTCAATATCAATGCACGACTGATTTACCTGAAAATGCTCCCCTTGTTTTTTTGGGCCGTATAGAAAGAATAAAAGGCTGCCATACGGCCATAGCTGTTGCAAAAACTACGGGTAATCAGCTAATCATTGCAGGTAATGTGTCCACATTGCCGGAAGAAATAGAATACTTTGAAAAGCAAATAAAACCCCATATTGATAGTAAGCAAATTATATACATTGGACAGGTAAACGATACACAGAAAAATGAATGGCTTGGTAAGAGTAAAGCTTTACTCATGCCAATAGAGTGGAATGAACCTTTTGGCATTGTGATGATTGAAGCCATGGCTTGCGGCACCCCGGTTATAGGATATACAAAAGGATCTGTAGAAGAAGTGGTGGATGAAGGTATAACTGGTTTCAAAGTGAAGGATAAAGATGCCATGATAAAATCGATAGCGAGGCTGCCACAAATCAACAGGAATCAATGCCGGGAAAAAGCCGAAGAAAGATTTTCTGTACGCACAATTGCTCATCAATACCTGGTATTTGCCGGTATGATGGCTTAAGATAACATATAGTCCTGGCTATTACTTTTCTACCCGGTATTAGTAGAAAAAAATAAATATATGGCAGAAATCAAATACACATTTTCTGCTCCTTTACAAAAAAAAGCCGCTGTTTTTAAAGTGAATACTGGGACAGGTTCCTTAGGTTACCAGCTCCAAAATGAATTATGATTAAATCTCTCTCAAATCTTTTTACAGCACCTTATAATAGGAAAAATCCATTTGCTGCAGTCTTTCATTTTGGGTATTGGAAAATAATAAGATTGTTACGCTTAAAAAATGTAAAGTATAGACTCTGGAACAACAGGAAAATATATTTAAACTACGACTCATTTCAATGCATGTGGGTCATGTACAACTACATTGTAGATTGGGAAGAATTTAATTTAATAAAAGATTATTTACAGCCAGGCAATACGGTGGCTGATATCGGCTCTAACATGGGTTACTATACTATTTGGATGTCTAAATTCATCGGGAGCAGAGGAAAAATACATTCCTTTGAACCTGATGCCGGAAACTTTAAAAAACTAACAGATAATTGTAACCTAAATAATCTTGTTAATGTAAAACTTAATAATGTAGCACTCAGTGATAAAAATGGTATGCTCGAGTTTACAAAAATGTTAGATGGCGAAAATCATATTTCATTATCAGGATCAGCAGAAACGACAAAAGTAAATTCCTTAACCTTTGACAGCTATTGTGAAAATAACAAAATAGAAAAGGTTTCTTATGTAAAAGTCGATATTGAAGGATTTGAGTTGTATTTTTTAAAAGGAGCACGTTCAATGCTCTTCAACAAGAATATAGAAATTTTACAACTTGAAATAAACAACCAGGTAAAAAATTCTTTAACACAGGTTTCTGACGTTCTTGAACTTTTAGAGGAGACAGGATATTTTTTATGTAAATATGATGTAGAAAAAAAAAGCCTTATTAAAACCTGTTACACTGAAAATAGAGAAAACTATTTTGCGGTATCAAACTTTGAAGTTATCAATAAGATCTTAGTCAATCAGGTAAACAATACAGAAAATTAAAATTGCTTCCGGTTAAGAAAATTGTATTTATTACAACGGGCCAGCCCTCGGTAAATCCCCGTATTGTAAAAGAAGCAGATGCACTCTCTAAAGCAGGGCATGATGTCACCATGTTGTATTGCCATTGGACAGTATGGGCAGATGACACCGATAAATTAATATTAAAACAAGCGAAATGGAAAGCGATATTAGTGGGAGGAAGCCCAACAAAAGAGATATTAAAATTTTATTACACCAAACTACGATATAAATTTTACCGGTTCCTTAGCGAAAAATATATTTGCAAATTGCTGGTTGCAGAAAATGCACAGGCAAGGTGTTATACAGAATTATTGGTTAAAGCATCTTCTATTAAGGCAGATTATTTTATTGGGCATAACCTTGGTGCTTTAGCCGTAGCCGTAACTGCTGCAACGGCACAAAATGCTAAATGCGGTTTTGATTTTGAAGATTACCATCGTGGAGAATTGAACAACCTTGATAATGCGGAACTAAAAAGAATTCAATACCTGGAAGAAAAATATTTTCATGCTTGCAACCATATTAGCTTTGCCAGCCCGCTTATTGCAAAAAAAGAAATGTCGCATTTCCCGAATTTTAAAGGCAAAATTGTAATCTTAAATAATACCTTCCCGCTTAGCGCAAAAATTCCTGAGGTTAAATCAGGAGAAAACTTAAACCTTTTTTGGTTTAGTCAGACTGTAGGCGCAGATCGTGGCCTTGTCACCGTTTTATTAGCGATGAAATATTTAAATGATCCAAGAATAACTTTGACCTTAGTGGGTAAAATAGGTGCACAAGTTTTAAGGGATTTTCAAAGTATATTAGGGGATCTCTCAAAGCAACTAATTATAAAAGGTATTGTTCCCCCTGGGGAAATTGACAAAATTGCGGCGCAGGCAGATGTCGGTTTAGCCTTAGAACAATCTACGCCCGTCAACAGGGATATATGCCTCACGAATAAAATATTTACTTATCTCTCAGCGGGGCTGGCCATTATTTTTACAGATACTACTGCGCAAAAAGAATTTAATGGCACTTACCATGCAGGGCTAATATACGACCAGGGAAATGCAGAAGCATTGGCAAAGTGCCTGCAGGGATATTTGATTCCAGGTAAACTTTACCATCAGAAATTACAAAACTGGCAATTGGCAAAAGACAAACTGAACTGGGAACAGGAAAGTAAAAAACTTTTAGAGATTCTGAATTGAAAAAGATATTAATCCTGTATCCGCACTTTCCACCTTCCAACCTGGCAGGCGTACACAGGCCAAGACTTTTTGCCCAGCATCTGCCTTCTTTTGGCTGGGAGCCGGTGATCCTTACCGTTCATGAAAAGTTTTATGAAGAAAAACTGGATCATAACCTGAAAAAATTATTACCTGAAAAACTGCGGATAGAAAAAGTAAATGCTTTTAAAAGAAAAGGCCCAATTGGTGATATTGGCTTGCGTGGTTTTTTACAATTGTATAAAAAAGCAAAAGAATTGATTAAAAAAGAAAAATTTGACTTTTTATATATTCCAATTCCTTCTTTTTATTGCGCATTGCTGGGGCGGCGCCTGCATGATAGTACAGGTATACCCTATGGCATTGATTATATAGATCCCTGGGTACATAACTTTCCGGGTAGCGATAAGAAATGGAGCCGTCACTGGCTCAGTACGAAACTGGCAAAGATACTGGAACCTTATGCAGTAAAAAATACCTCCTTGGTTACAGGGGTGGCCGAGGGATATTATAAACCTGTGCTGGATAGAAATCCACATTTAAAAAATATCATTACAGGTGCAATGCCTTATGGTGGTGAACAGCAGGATCACGAGGCTGTAAAAAATTTGCAACTATCACCTTATTTATTTCAAAAAACAGCAGGCAAAGTGCAATTTGTTTATGCCGGAGCAATGTTACCTAAAGCTTACGGGCCTTTGGAAGAAATTTTTAAAGCCATTGCAGCACACAAAGATGATTACGCAGATGTAAAATTTCATTTTATTGGCTCGGGTAAATCACCCAACGATAAACAGGGATTCAATATTAAACCTCTTGCAGAAAAATATGATTTGTGGAACACAATCATTTTTGAATATCCTGCCCGAATTCCTTACCTGGATGTTTTGGTGCACCTGGAGGTGGCTGATGCAGTTTTTATTTTAGGAAGTACCGAGCCGCATTACACTCCGAGTAAAGTCTACCAGGGCGTATTGGCCGGCAAACCCATAATGGCGGTATTACATTTTGAAAGCACGGCGGTAGAGGTGCTGGAAAAATCACAAGCTGGGTTTGTATTATCTTTTAAAGGTGTATCTGAGTTAAATAAAATACAAAAGGAATTCCCATTGGTATTTCATCAGTTTAAAAAATTCTTAAAGGAATTTAAAACAGAACAGGTAAGCCAGGAAATATTTAAAAACTATTCTGCCCGGGCTATTACTCAACAACTGGCAACCCTCCTGAACAAAATATATGATAGCAAATAAACAATATGTACAATATGGCTGTGGCTTAAACGCTCCCAAAGAATGGATAAATTTTGATGCTTCCCCAACGCTTAGGCTACAGAGAGTTCCGGTGTTAGGACATTTTATACGCAAGGTAATTTTTCC
Organism: Chitinophagales bacterium; assembly: GCA_038235345.1. Lineage (GTDB taxonomy): Bacteria > Bacteroidota > Bacteroidia > Chitinophagales > Chitinophagaceae > Ginsengibacter. The sequence goes on along the minus strand of JBBSUB010000058.1, from coordinate 5,749 downwards.
GTCCAATGTGAAATTTGGGAATATAATTAACGGCTTGCCTGGAATCTCTCCGGAAAGTTGTGATGGTGTTTATTGTTCTCATGTACTGGAACATTTGTCGCTGACGGATTGCCGCAAAGCTTTAAAAGTGTCTTACTCTATTTTAAAAAATGGAGGTGTATTTCGTTGTGTATTACCCGATTTAGAATTTGCCATTCGAGAGTACATTCAACTAAAAGAAAATAACGATAAAGAGGCTTCGAATAAATTTATGCAGAGTACGGCATTAGGCATTCATGAAAAACCCAGAGGCATAAAAAATAAAATTATCGCTCTGTTGGGGAATTACCAGCATTTATGGATGTGGGATGCAGCCTCCTTAAGTGAAGAATTAAAAACTACTGGTTTTTCTACGGTACGTTTAGCAAAATTTAATGATTCAGCAGATAAAAATTTTGAATTAATAGAAAGTGAAGGAAGATTCTATGGTGCATTATCTTTTGAAGCGATTAAATAATTAATTAAATTTTAAAAATAACTATTAAAAAATAAGTCTATTGAATATTCAGAATGATATCTCCGTAATTCTCCCAGTTTATAATGGGGGGAAATATTTACAAAGTTCGGTTATGTCTGTATTGAATCAGAATTTTAAATCATTTGATTTCTTTATTCTTGATGATAACAGTGATGATGGAAGTTATGAATGGCTTGTGCAGCTTGAGGATGAACGAATCGTTTTATTAAGAAATCAAACTAACAAAGGCCTTTTTCATAATTTAAACCTTTTAATTCTTAGATCTGAAACTCCGTTAATAAAACTATGGGCCCAGGATGATATAATGCTGCCTGACTGTCTACTGGAGTTCAAAAAGTTTTACGCCCTGCATCACCAGGTTGGATTTTTATACTGTGGTAGTAATTATATTGATGAACATGGAAATCAAAGGCCGGACGGCCCCATTGATACTACTCCAGCAATATTATCAACTTATATGCATGCGCAAATTGCTTATTACACAGGATCTATTGCAGGCAATATTGCGAATGTATGTCTCACCAAAGCAGGTGTAGAAAAAGTTGGGTTGTTTGATGAGACAATGAAAATTTCCGGAGATTTTGATATGTGGGTAAGGCTTGCAGAGCACTTCCCGACCGGGTTTATAAATAAAAAATTAATTAAGTTAAGGCTTCACACTGAACAGTTAAGTAGAAAAAAGGAATATTTAATAAACCATGGCATAGAAGATTTCGGGGTATTTAGAAAACTTGATAATTATATATCTTTTAAGGAAAGAAAAGAAGGAAGAAAAATAATGCATATCAATAAACTTTTGTCATATTACATAATCATCTTAAAGTTCTTTGGTGAGGGTGATTTTAAAAACGGATGGCGCCTTTACAGAGAGCTAACCAGCTTTACAAGCTTTACTAAGCTGTCCTTTATTTTTTTTTCCAGGAAACTGGGCTTGAGCAAAAAACCTCTTTTTATACTTGATGAAGAAAATGGAATTATTCAATAGGAGATATTTGAAAAAACTTGCCATTATCACAACTCATCCCATTCAATACAATGCGCCATTTTTTAAACTGTTGTATGAAAGAAAGAATATCGCAATCACAGTCTATTATACCTGGAGCCAGGCTATTGAAGAAGAAAAATATGACCCTGATTTTAAGCAAGAAGTAAAATGGGATATTCCGCTACTTGAAAATTATCCTTGGGAATCGGTGAAAAACAGTTCTAATAATCCTGGTTCATCACATTATAGCGGCATTGTAAACCGGGGCTTGATACAAACCGTTTGCAATTTTAATCCTGATGCGATCCTGGTTTATGGCTGGAATTTTCAAAGTCACCTCAAACTCATGCGTTATTTTAAAGGGAAAATTAAAATCCTTTTTCGCGGGGACTCTACGTTATTGAATGAAGAGGGTGTGCTAAAATCTTTCATTCGTAAAATTGTATTGCATTTTGTTTACAAGCATATAGATTTTGCATTGTATGCCGGGAAAGCAAACAAAGCTTATTTTAAATTTGCGGGCGTAAAAGAAAAAAGCCTATTTTTTATGCCTCATGCCATCGACAATACACGGTTTGAAGCAGATACTATTCAGCCTGAAAAAATCATTACCTTAAAAAAAAACTTAAATATTCCTGAAGAAAATCTTTTACTTCTATTTTCGGGAAAACTTTCAGAAAATAAAAATATTTTCCAGCTCTGTACGATAGTAGCGGAAATGAAAGATCTTCCAATTACTTTATTGGTAGTAGGAAGTGGGCCGTTGGAACAGAAATTAAAAGAAGATTTCAGAGAAACAGGCTCCATCCATTTTTCTGGCTTCAAAAACCAGGTGGCCATGCCACTGATGTATGCGATCTCCGATGTACTTGTACTTCCTTCAAAAAAAATAAATGAAACCTGGGGCTTATGCATAAACGAAGCCATGGCAGCAGGTAAAGCCGTGATTGCCAGTGATGGTTGCGGTGCAGCTGAAGATCTGATAAAGCAAGGGCATAATGGATATATATTTCCATCTGATGATTTAGGTAAATTAAAAGAGCATATAATTTACATGATCGCAAACCGGGGCATCGTGAAACAAATGGGCGCTGAGAGTAAGAAAATAATTAAGGGTTATAGTTTTGAGAATGATTGCAAAGTAGTAGAAAAAATTATGAAAAATATCTCTTGAATAATAGAATAAAATTCGACGATGCTTCCGCGGCTTTCCTGGTATTGTTCCTTCTAGCGGAATTTTTTTTTACTAATGGCATCCTGTTGTTTTGTGGCTTTGTATTATTTTATTTTCTTTTTTACAATCTCCAGCAGGCCTATAAGCCCTCCGTTTTTACAATTATACTTATTTATCATTTCCTGCAAATAACTGCTGCTATCTGGCAAAGTAATTACCTGGGCGTGGACATTAATTTCCGTTCCGATCACATGATATATGCAATAGTGGTTTGTTATGTGGGACTTCTCATGCTGTTTTCGCCTATTATTTATTACCAGAATAGGATTCCGGTGATAAAGCTTTCCGATCTGAAAAGACACGCTGTCCGCCTTTCTACGGATAAGGCGATGCGTATGTATGTTATTAGTTTTTTTGGTATGAACGCACTCTGGGTTGTGGCCTCCTTTGTACCTTCGCTGATCCAGATCTTTTTTAGCCTCGCGAATATAAAATGGTTATTTTTTCTGGTGTTTGGCTTATTGGCTATCATTAAGAATGAAAGAAAGCAATTTTTATATTTATTCTGCGGGTTGGAATTTGCACTTGGCTTCTTCAGTTATTTTTCTGAGTTTAAAACAATCATTTTTTATATAATGTTTCTTGCCCTGATCTTTCTCACCTCTATACGTTTTAATAAGTTAATAGTTGTAGTAGTAGGGTTGGCAGCTGTTTTTTTTGCAGGTGTTTTCTGGACCAGTATAAAAGACGAATACCGTGGTTTTTTAAACCAGGGGAGTAATTCGCAAACAGTTCAGGTAGAACAATCCCAGGCATTGGACAAATTGCTGGAGTTGTCCCGTGATCAAAATTCATCCAGTTTTGAAGAATCTATTGATGCGTTCCTGGATCGTTTACAATATACCTTTCACATGGCCAAGACCATGGAAAGGGTACCCTCTATCATTCCATACCAGGATGGTGCAAATTGGACCAAGACTTTAAGATTTGTGCTTACTCCGCGTATTCTTGACCCCAACAAGGGGAAGTATGATGCTTCCTTAAAAGCAACACAATACACTGGTATTGGTTATTCCGGTGCCTCCCGCGGCACCTCCATTAGCCTCGGCTATTTTGCAGACTGCTATATTGATTTTGGTTATGTAGGCATGATGGTTCCGCTCTTGCTGATTGGGTTTATTTTTGGCAGCAGTTATTTTTATTTTGTAAAGCATTCCAGCAATAATTATATCTTCAATTTCGCCGTGGTGGGGGCAATCTATATGACCTTTTTTGCTTTTGAATCAGACAATATCTTTTTTGTGGGGCGCCTGTATGTGAATCTCGTTGTATTTTTTATGCTTAAAATTTTCGTATTTCCTGCTTTACATAATTATCTCAAAGTTCCGCAATCGCCAATTCCAAATACCGGATGAAAAAGATCTTCCTTACCATACCCTGGTTTTCTCCTGCATACAAAGCCGGTGGCCCCATACAAAGCGTGCACAACCTGGTGCAGGCGCTGGGTAATGAATACGAATTTTATATTTTCACTTCTGCCAGCGACCTTAATGGAGAGAGGTTAACGGGGATTACAAAAAACAAATGGGTGAGTTTCCGGCCCGGTGTGCAGGTATATTATGATGCCAGGAACCGCCGCAGCGACCGGCTGGTGAAGGAATGCGAGAATATAAAACCCGATCTCATTTATATCGTGGGGCTTTATTCCTGGCATTTCAGCACGGTGCCTTTGTTCTTTTGTAAGGCGCCGGTAAAAATATTATCGGTTCGCGGTATGTTGCACAGCGCGGCCCTGCGGCAAAAAGCCTTAAAGAAAAATATATTCCTTTCTTTTTTAAAATTTATGGGCATTGGGCAGCACACCGTTTTTCATGCTACGGATGAGCAGGAAGAAATTTACATTAAAGAAGTGTTTGGTAAGAACCGCAAAGTTTTGCTCGCCTCTAACCTGCCCGGCCTTTTAGCCCCGGGTGCACGGAAAGAAAAAAGAATTGATGCGCTCCGGCTTATTTCCATTTGCCTGCTCAGCCCTATGAAGAATATTCATTTGGTATTGCGGGCCTTACAGGATTGTACGGCAACTATTATTTACGATATTTATGGCGTGGTAAAAGAGGAAGCCTACTGGCAGGGTTGTGAAGAAAAGATTGCTTTACTACCACCAAACATCCAAGTAGAATTTCACGGCGCTTTACCTCCTGCGCAGGTGCCGGAAAAATTGCTACAAGCACATGTGTATATACAACCGAGCGGGAGTGAAAATTACGGTCATTCCCTGGTGCAGGCACTCAGTGCCGGTCTGCCGCTGATCACCAGTACGCATACGCCCTGGCAGCATTTACAGGAAAATGAAGCGGGAATAAATGTAAATACTGACCCTGTTGATATAGCCACGGCTATTAACTTTTTTGCCGCGCAACCGGCAGAAGAATTCTCTTTGTGGCAACTGGGCGCTTCCACTTACATCCGTAGCCGCGTAGAGGAAGAGAAAACCATAAACAGTTACCGGAAATTATTTAATACCGATGCCCGCATCTAGTTTCTTACAAGATAAAAAGTTCCTCGGCTTTCTCTTCAAATTCCTGGGCATGTTTGCCTTATTCTATTTGGTGTGCAAAGCGGTAATTGGTCTGTCCGCCCCCGGGAATTATTACATTCCTTTTGTGCAAGATCACCTTGATTTTATTAGCGGCATTAAAAATACTTTAATCCTGGGCAGCAAATTCCTGCTTTCTTTATTTGGTGTAAGTACCGTACGCGTGCCCAACTATGCTTTAAGAATACCCGGCGGCCGCGGAATCATTATTTCTATGAGTTGTGTGGGCTACGCGGTATATAGTTTCTGGCTGGCTTACTGCCTGGCGGGGCACAAGGTTTTAAAATCTAAATTGCTTTGGGCTTTTGGAGGGTTGTTTTTGCTGTGGCTTATTAATACCTGTCGTATAGCGGGGTATTTGTATGTTATAAACCAGGGGCAAAATATGCCGCTGGGTATTGATCATCATACCTGGTTTAATATTTTTGCTTACCTCGCTATTTTTGTAATGATTTATTTTTATGAAAGGTCTTCGGA
>JBBSUB010000057.1:0-19606 GCA_038235345.1 Chitinophagales bacterium | reverse complement strand
TATAAACCTGGATGCAGAAACCAAAGACACCTTACTTTTTAATAAAATCGTGTACAGTCCTTCTTCTTATAAAAATGGTTTACATGATTTCACACTTGCTGTCAGCGGAGAACATCAGCAACCCACCTTTCCAATGTGGGTCATTTTTAATGCAAAGCATGAACTGGTTTACCGGCAAAACGGATTGGTTAAACCAAAAGAACTGATCGTCATATTGAAAACACTGTTGGCATCAGAAGAGTGACCATTAAAAAAAAGCGATTTCAAAGACAGTTCACTTAGGTGTGCTGCCTTTGAAAATTTTCGTTCGTTAAGATTCTGTAGAAAGAAGGGATTTTGAGTATTCCTTCCCCTTCCGGATAAACCCGATTACGCGCAAAAACTTTGCATGGCCCTTATGCGTAACTTTTTCATAATGCAAGTCATGAATGCCTTTTTCTAAGAGGTAATCTTTTTTAGAGTTCAAAAGAAACTTACCAACTTTATTATCACGGAATTGAGGAATGGTAAAATTTAAAAGCACCTCAGCTACTACACCCTCTTTTATTTCTGCCACAAAAATATTAGCGATCACCAGGTTTCTTAAGATGATAAAGCGAACTCTATTTGGTTCCCCGGATGGAATATAATCCGGAAAATATTCCTTTATGTCTTCTGCGTAGAAAGAGATGAATTTTTGAACCATTTGCTCATCAGGCTTATATTCGATCAGGTCAAAAGTATCTTCTGTTTTATACAATTTGATCAGGTAATAAAAGTTAATCACCACCAGCAATAGATTGGTAATAACTACTGGCAGTGCGCCGATCAGGAAGCCGTATATAACAAACGCCAGACAGCCTGCTCCATTAATCCAACGGAAGCGAATACTGTTCTTTGTCATCAAAGAAATGCCTAAGAAGACAGTTGCGAGGTAGCCGATGGATTGGTAGATGATGTTAGTCATGGTGTTAACTAAATAATTCCTTTATTAAATCCTCTTTTATTTAATGTAAATGAATGGGAACAATAATCTGTTGCAATTAAATAAAGGGGTATTTTTATGCAGCAATGATTTCCTCTCTAACTATAGGCAGCCGGATGATTCTTTTTTTATCATCCTCAAAATGACATTCAACAGCATCTTTTACCATTCTTCTAAGCTCTTCCAATGATTCAGCCTGGGTGAAAATAGAAACTCCAAGACCTTTTGCTATATAGCCACCTCCGATAGATTCTTCAACCAGAAAAAAAACTTCTTCCATAATTTTTGTTTTAATCAAATTTACATTTAATATTCATCAAATAAAATCCTGGTAAAAAGGAGAATTAATTATTAGCCGTATTAGTCAGATCCAATACTTCTTCATCAATCTCATGTTTCTTGTGGCAAGCATTGCAGTTATTGGTTAATAGTCGATATCCTTTAATAGCATCCGGAAAATTATTTTCTTCCAGGGATTTTCGGATGTCTTTTATGGAGGGCTGCAGTTTTTTCCGATACGTCTCTTCGAAGGGCTCTGTTAATTTCCGGTTCTTATCAAATTTAGCAGCAATAACCTGCAGGCTGCTATCCATCCCCTCTAACAACCAGGATGCATTATCTACGGCTCCTTTACGCAGCTCTGTTCCCAGGTTATCGTGATACATACCCATATCACCCATATTTTGTCTCAGATCTTTTTTATTCCCGGCGGTTGCATCAAAATCACCATTGCACTGCGAAAACAGCAACACAATTAAAAAAAACACAATCATCATTAAAAAGCTTTTCATGAGGTAAATTTATGAAAACCAGGGAATCATTTTTATAGGATGAATAAAGACATGACTGGGAAGGGTTGGTTAATAATAACCCGTGTTGACAAATTGCTTATCTTTTGTCATATAAATAAGACTAAGATCAAAAAATAGTTTAAAATTCATTTCGATTGTAAGGGCCATTCGATATAAAACTTAACTTCTTTCCAAATGGTAACATGATTCATTATAACAAAACATTTCTCAGGGGCTATTATAAAATGCCGGCAGGAACCAAAGGCCATAATGAATTCTAATGGTTGTTTATTCAAAATCAAACTCTCCTGACCAATATCTTTATAATTATAAAAAGTATCATTTTGGTCGAAGATCCAAAAGGATTAAATTTGAGCAACCATTTCAAAAAGTAATAAAATCTTTCACGCATAAAACCATTCACAAATGAATCCGGATAATAAAAATTCCAACAAACTCACCACTGCTACGGGAACTCCCGTACCCGACAATCAAAATACTCAAACTGCCGGATTGCGCGGACCTGCCTTATTACAGGACTTTTGGTTCCTGGAAAAAATGGCGCATTTTGACCGCGAAGTGATCCCGGAAAGAAGAATGCACGCCAAAGGATCCGGTGCATTTGGAACCTTCACCGTTACGCATGATATCACAAAATATACCATGGCGGATATTTTCTCTGAGGTAGGTAAAAAGACGGACATGTTTGCCCGCTTTTCTACCGTGGCCGGTGAAAGAGGTGCAGCAGATGCTGAAAGAGATATCCGTGGTTTTGCTTTTAAATTTTATACGCAACAAGGAAACTGGGATATGGTTGGAAATAATACACCGGTCTTCTTTTTTCGTGATCCGATGAAATTCCCTGATCTGAACCATGCTGTAAAAAGAGATCCACAAACAAATCTTCGAAGTGCAGATAACAACTGGGATTTCTGGACACTTTTGCCTGAAGCATTACACCAGGTGACTATAGTGATGAGCGACAGGGGTATTCCTAAATCGTTCAGGAATATGCATGGTTTTGGTAGCCACACATTTAGTTTTATAAATAAGGAAAATGTGCGCCATTGGGTAAAATACCATTTCCGGACACAGCAGGGTATTGAGAATCTATCCAACGAAGAAGCAATAAAAATAATCGGCACCGACAGAGAATCCAATCAACGGGATTTATTTGAAAACATCAAAGAAGGTAATTTTCCAAAGTGGAAAATGTTTATTCAAATCATGACAGAAGAGGAAGCTAATAATTATCACCTGAATCCATTTGATCTGACCAAAGTATGGCCAAAAGGAGATTTCCCCTTAATTCCGGTTGGAGAAGTAGAACTGAACCGAAATCCTGAAAATTATTTTGCTGATGTAGAGCAGGCAGCTTTTAATCCGGCCAACATAGTTCCGGGCATTGGTTTTTCACCGGATAGAATGTTACAGGGAAGATTATTCTCTTACGGCGATGCACAACGCTACCGCTTAGGAGTAAATAATTACCAGATTCCCGTAAATGCCCCTAAGTGTCCTTACCATGCATTCCACAGAGATGGCGCCATGCGTGTGGATGGCAATTATGGCGCAGCCAAACATTATGAACCAAACAGTTTCAACGAATGGCAGGAACAACCGGAGTATAAAGAACCACATTTAGCTCTCCATGGCGATGCGGGCCAGTGGGACCACCGCGTTGATAATGATTATTTTTCACAACCCGGAAATCTTTTCCGTTTGATGACAGATGATAAGAAGCAAATACTCTTCAACAATACAGCAGCAGAAGTTGGACAAGCGCAGAAGTTTATCCAGGTTCGCCATATTCGAAACTGCTTTTTAGCAGACCCCGCATATGGAGAAGGAGTAGCGAAAGCTCTTGGGATGACGATGGAAGAAGTCAACGCGTTCAATTTAGAAAAAAAGCCTTTGGGTTTATAAATAAGTAAGAACCGAAAACCCTTTTGTATGGAAATGCAAGAGGGTTTTTTTTATAGGTATCAGGTGTCAGGTATTAGGTTTCAGGTAAAAACTCCAAGCGTTTGAGGCGCTGGATTTGTGGGTGGAAAAACCTTGGAGTGTTTGGGTTAGAATAAAAAACTCTATCCCCAGAAACAAACAATCTTCCGCTGAATTAAACATTAAAGTGTTTTGCTAAACTCAAAAGCCGGCTGGAAACTCCTTTAGGTTTGCGTTAAACCTTCATCCTCATACAATCTAATGTAACAACAAAGACAGAAAAATCACGAAAAAGAATGGAAAAACTTTTTCTTTCCTTTGTGTCCTTAGTGCCTTGGTGGTATCATGTTCTTTAATTTGTGTTTTGATAATTTCCCTTTTCATTTTTAGTCAAAAAAAATATTTGTCAATAAATTTCAACAACCTATATTTGATCACAGGAAAAAATGAACATAAAAACACACGATAGTATATTTTCAGTAAGCAACACATTTCCAACAATGTGTTTCTTCGTCGTGCCCACAACTTCTCCCGTTCCCGGATGCTGATAGGCATAATGATTTCGCGATCACCTATCAGTGAATAATTCCCAAAAAACAGATCACACAAAATTTTACAACCATTCAAATTATTATAGAATGAAAACAATTACCATTATTGGAGGAGGAAACCTGGGCACAGCCATGGCAGAAGGATTATTAAAGGCCGACTATATAAAAGCAGAAAACCTCACTGTTACAAAACGAAATACGCAAACCCTACTACATCTTGCAGACAAGAGAGTCCGCATTTTGCAGGACAATAAAGAAGCAATAAAAAATGCGGACATTATTATTCTTGCTGTGAAGCCTTACCAGATCCAGGAAATTTTAAACAAACTTGAATTTACGAAGAAGCAGATTGTCATAAGTACCATTACAGGCGTATCACTGAATGAACTGAATCAATGGATAAAAAACAACGCGATTCTTTTCCGTGCTATGCCAAATACGGCTATCAGCATTCAACAAAGTATGACGTGTATTTGCGGGAATGGCGTGGATGAAAAGTCCACAACGATCGTAAAATCCCTTTTCGAAACATTAGGAAAAGTCATCTTTTTGGAAGAGAACCTCATGAATGCCGCAACCGTGTCAGGCGCCTGCGGAATTGCTTACGCAATGCGTTATATACGTGCAAGTATCCAGGGTGGAATTGAGATCGGGTTTAGTGCGGCACAGGCTTCCCTCATCGTTTCGCAAACTATTTTGGGTGCAGCGGAATTATTATTAAATACACAGACACATCCAGAAGCTGAAATAGATAAAGTGACTACACCAAGAGGCTGCACCATAGCGGGTTTAAATGAAATGGAACATCGTGGATTCAGCTCTTCTGTTATTAAAGGAGTAGTAGCAAGTTTTGAAAAAATATTTTAATCATTTTGCCTCAATCCCTGTTTCATTTCATTTATTGGAGTGAGCAGGGATTGAGGTAAATTTTTCCATCAATTCCATCACCACTACTCCATCGTCCACACTGCACGGATTTTCTCCCCTGTCCAAAAAGTAATTGACTATCTTTTCAATAAGTGGTTGTTGGGCATGTACCGGTTTTGTAAAGGGAAGAATTTCAGATTTACCATCTTTTGTAATAGTAACATCTTGCCTGTCAAAAAAAGAGAATTCCATCTTTCCTTTCTCCCCGATGATTTCACAGTAATCTTCAAATTCATTGTCGCCAATATCAAAGCACCAAATTCCATTAAAAAACACTCCATTTTCAAAAAGCATATTTCCGGAAACATTATCCGCAGCGGAATATAATTTATTTGTACCCGCTGATAACCCATTGGCCAATTTCACTTTTCCAAAAATATGGACTAACATATCTAATTGGTGCGGGGCAATGTCATGAAACAATCCACCACCTGAAATTGCAGGATCTACCCGCCAGGCATATTTTGAAATTGTCATTTTATCAGGGGTCATATTCCTTCGTAAAAAACGAAGGTTCACTAATTTAATTTCTCCCAGACAGCCCTCATTGATCAATTTCTTAATTTCTATGAATTGAGTTTGTCCGCGCCGGTAATGCGCTAAAGACAATTTCCCCTTATATTTATCTACCAGTTTCTGTAATTTTTTTGCAGATGCAAGATCCACCGTCATGGGCTTTTCGACGTACACAAATTTTCCGGCTTTCAATATGGCTTCCGCATATTTAAGATGAAAGGCTGGCGGCGTGGCAATATAAATTGCATTTATTTCCGGATCATTTATCAGATCATCCGCATTTGAATACCATTTCGGAACGGAGTGACGCACAGCATAATCAGCCGCTTTAATCGCATCGCGGCGCATAACGGCAACTAATTTTGAATCGGGAACCTTATTAAAGGCAGGCCCACTCTTCAATTCAGTTACATCACCACATCCGATCATTCCCCAATTAATTTGCTGCATTCTATAATTTATTTTTCTGAAAATTAAATATTACTTTTCATTTGAAAGACTGAAATCATAAACAAACACCTTTATAAACTTAATAAAAACTGCATCGTATCTACCCCATCGGCATAATCAAATAAGGCGGGAACCTGGGAAGTTCCAAAAGGAAGATGCCCGTGACCTACAACACACTGAATATTTTCCAATCCCAATAATCCCTGGTGTACCAAATCTATATCCTCAAAAAAGGAATAATGCAAAACACTTACGGCCGAAAAGATGTTATCATTCTCCACCAATACAATCCCTTCGTTAGACATATAAAAATGATTGTTCATCAGGAACAAAGCCAGGTTGTAATCGTAATTATTTTTATACTTCGTTTGATCCCCAAAATAATCGTACTTCTTAAAAGCTTCGATCAATGGAATAAAATCATATCCTTTTGGCACGTAAATCTTCGTCACGTTTCTGCAGCCTAATCCGAAGTATGTGTACACATCATCGGCAAGCAAACTCAATTCCTCCGGCGTTTCCGTGCCATCCAAAACTGCGACAGAGGTTTTATTTGTCCGGATCACCGAGGGAAATCTGCCAAAATAGTAGTTAAAATATCTGGATGAATTATTACTGCCGGTTGCAATGTAGGCATCACATCCTTTTAGCATAGGCATAATCCGTACTACTTCTGCCATTTCCGGATTCCATCCGGTCATTACTTCGAGAATATGCTTTAGCAACACATCATCTTTTTCTGAAAGTTTAATATGCTGGTGGTGTCCGGATATAAAAACGGTCAGGAAATCATGAAAACCTACAAGAGGAATATTTCCTGCCATCACCACACCAATTGTTTTCGGCGATATGTTATCATCCAGGCGATAATATTCTACCCAGGCCTTTAATTTTTCCTCATCAAGATATTGAGTAACAATATTTTTCAGAGCCAGGTTTATAAACTCTTCCGTAAACCACTTATTCTTTTCGTAGGCGGTTTGTTTTACTTCATTTAATTCCTTATTATCCTTGTTATCCAGGTATATTGCAAGTTTCTGTAACAAAGATGACCTTTCTTCTAAATTCATAAATTCCGTTAGCTATTAACTGTTTATATTTGTAATTTAAATCAGGGCAAAATTCGGAAATATTTCCCAGCTTAAATGAACACTTAAAATTTTAATATAATGGCCATAATAATAACAGATGAATGCATCAACTGTGGAGCCTGTGAACCGGAGTGCCCCAATAATGCAATATATGAAGGTGGTGTAGAATGGGCCATCATGGATGGAACTACTGTGAAAGGTTCTATGACGCTTCTGGATGGATCAACGATGAGCGTTGACCAAAGAAATGCTCCCATTTCAACAGATGTTTACTATATTGTACCCGACAAGTGTACGGAATGCCAGGGTTTCCATGAGGAACCACAATGTGCAGCAGTTTGCCCGGTTGATTGTTGTGTTCCGGACGAGATGTACAAGGAGACAGTTGCGGAATTGTTAGCGAAAAAAGACAAGATGCATTTATAAACTTTTTAAGGCTACAACGCCTGATCCACGGGTGATATTTCCCGTTTAGTGGCGAGGGTATTGAAAAAATACTTTCGCCTTTTTTTTAATCGACCCATAAAAAGCGTTTATGAAAATTCATTATTTCTATTCACTCTTTTTTGTATGCTTATTATTTGGCTCTTGCGACTTAATTACTCCTCCCGGAATGAAAACAGCTCCCGCAAGCATTAGTGAAGTTTTACAGGCCGATAAGGAATTCTCTGATATGAGCAAACATATCGGCATTAAAAAAGCCTATATGGAATTTATGAGTGATGAAGGCGTCTTATTAAGGCCTGACTTTTTACCTATCTCAGGTGCTTCCGCGGTGGATTACTTAAGTACTTTAGCAGATAAGGATTACGAATTAAGCTGGGAACCAAAAGGTGGGATGATTGCCAGCTCCGGGGAATTGGGTTTTACATATGGCGTGTATAGTTTAAAAACCGCAGACACTACTTATCAGGGAACCTATACGAATATTTGGAAGAAAAATGGGAATGGGCCCTGGAGATATGTTCTAAACACTAGTAATCCGGGAATTTCGTCAAATTAATGATAAATAATAATTTCACCTCCAAATATTAAATTAGATTAATGAAACCCAAAATTGCATTTGTGACCGGGGGATACTCCGGCGAGGCTGAAATATCCTATAAATCTGCACTGACAATTGAGAAAAACATAGATACTCAAAAATTTGATTTTTATAAAATAGACCTGACTCCGAAGGGATGGTTTTACGAATCGTCTTCCGGAGAAAAAATCGAAATTGATAAGAACGATTTTTCCCTCACTATTCAAAAAGAAAAAATAACCTTTGATGCTGTGTTAATCGGCATTCATGGAACTCCCGGTGAGGATGGAAAATTACAAGGCTACCTTGACATCATGGGAATTCCTTACACTTCCTGCGATTGCGCGGTTTCTGCCTTAACGTTTAATAAAAGGTACACTGTAGCCGTAGCAGCTTTTAGTGGTATCCATGTGGCTAATTCTGTCTTATTATTTAAGAACTTCCAGGGTAATATCGAGGAAACTTTAAAACATCTTCAATTCCCGGTATTTGTAAAACCAAATAATGGAGGTTCCAGTTTAGGAATAAGTCGTGTAAATGAACGCGGAGAAGATCTGACTACGGCGCTTGCAAAAGCATTTAAAGTAGATGACCAGGTTTTAGTAGAGGAATTCATTAAAGGAAGAGAACTAACGATCGGTGTTTATAAAGCCAAAAATAAAATTACCGCTCTTCCGATCACTGAGATTAAAACGGAGAATGAATTCTTTGATTTTGAAGCAAAGTATTTAGGTGCAAGTCAGGAAATAACCCCGGCAGAAATAGAAAAAGAGGTGGAAGAGTTGATAAAAGCCGAAGCAGTAAAAATTTATAAAATTTTTAATTGCAGAGGAATTATCCGGATTGATTTCATCTATGATGATGAGAAGAAACGAGCGTTTATGCTTGAAATCAATACAGTTCCGGGACAAACAGAAGCAAGTTTGGTTCCCCAGCAATTGAGAGCAATGGGCTTAAATGCCATGGATGTCTATACCGATCTTATTGAGGAATGTTTAACTGCATAATTTTATTAAATTGCACCCCAATCATTATTCACATATACCTTTTACGTGTTCAAATTTATAGCAAGACAATCTTTTTTCGTCAACCTTCTATTCGCCATATTACTAATTGCGCTGGTTGGATTCTTATTTTTCCAATCTCTCGGTTGGCTTACACATCATGGCAGCCATTTAAAAGTACCATCAGTTACCGGATTGAAGGTAGATGACGCTTTAAAACTTCTGGAAAAAGAAGGGTTTGAAGTGGTCATCACTGATTCCGCTTATACTGAGGGCACACCAATGTACACCGTTAAAAAACAATTACCTGGTGCCGATGCTACGGTAAAGGTAAACAGGACCGTTTTCTTAAATATTAATCCTGCTACCCTTCCCCTGGTGACTATGCCTAAACTGGAAGGCCTTAGCTACCGGTTTGCTTTAAATAAATTAGAGAAAGATAACCTGGTTGTTGGTGATACAACCATGCGGGCAGATTTCATGAAAGGATCTGTCTTAGAACAACTTTATAAAGGTCAAAGGATCGAATCCGGCACAAAAGTAAAATGGGGTTCAAAAATTGATTTGGTCATAGGCGCGGGTCTTCAGGAAATCTGGATCAAGGTTCCTGATCTCGTTGGAAGTACCGTAACTGAAGCAAGACAAATTTTAAGTGAAAAAGGCATTATCCTTGCAGCTATATTAACGTCAGGAAACGTTTCAGATACAGCAAATGCTTTTGTATTTAAACAAAACCCGGAAGTTTTAAATTTTGACAGTTCACCTGGGTATATTCAACCAGGACAAACAATGGATATCTGGATACAGGTAGATCGTCCGGTCAGTGACAGTGTACCCGCAATTCAAAAACCCATCGATCAGCAACCCAAAAAAGAAAACGAATATTAAATAAATAATCAAATCATGAAAACAATCACCTGTCACGAAATAAAAAAAAGAAGGGATGAAGGAGAAAGCCTTAACCTGGTTGATGTAAGAGAACCGGCTGAAGTGGCCGAATTTAACATCGGCGGAATTTGTCTGCCGTTGAATAAGATCCAGGGAATGGAAACAGAAGAAATTGATGATTTAAAAGACGAGGAAGTGATTTGCTATTGCCGCAGCGGGCAGAGAAGTATGATGGCTGGCCTTGTTTTGGAACAGATGGGATTTACTAATGTTAAGAACCTGGAAGGTGGAGTGATTGCCTGGAAGGAAAATTTCGAAGAATAAGATTTTTAATTTATAAAAATGAATAAAGGGTTGCCGGCTTTTTCAAGTTGACAACCCTTTATTCATTTGGACTTTTATATATAAAACCCGAATTTTTAAACACGAATTTTAGGCACGAATTACACAAATTCTACAGAATTTAGAATCTGTAAATTGAAGATATATCTTTCGCAAAAAACAGACAGTTCTTATTTCGATAAGTCTAAGAATATCCTATAAGCGTACATTTATAGCTGCCATAAAATTAATCCCCGCCATGGGGAAATAAACATTATTGACACTTAACGCTCCACCTGAAATGTAATTATAGGTATAGCCATTCCCGGAATATTTTTTATCAAATACATTATTTGCCTGGAAAATAAAATCTACATTTTTCAGCGACGTTCCTTTAAGCGTGTACATCAAACGCACATTTTGAACATAATAAGCAGATAACATCCTGTTTTTATCTGATGTATTATCCAGGAATTGATCACTTACATATTTAGCTTGCAAGCTTATTGACGCTTCTTTAAAAGGAATAAAATTAAGGGAAGCTGCCGCAACAGTATTCGGTGAATAAGAGATATCTGAATTCTTAAAGCTATTCTCTTTTTGAATTCCGGAAGGATCATCATAATTATCAATGGATTCTGTAAATTCTTTGATCTTATTTTTACTGAAAGCTATATTCCCGGCTATATTTAACCATTTTGTGATGGTTGCATCCCCTGCCAGTTCTACACCAGCACGATAGCTTTTGGGAGTATTCACTCTTGTATAAGCACCCACATCATTTATCTTCCCAGTATTGATCAATTGGTCCTGGTAATCCATATAATAAAAAGTAGCGCTATAATTTATTTTGCTGTCCTTCCGCTCAAAACCCAATTCCCAATCAAAAAGTTTTTCCGGTGAAGGAACCTGTGCCGCGCCGGATTCATAATCATCCCTGTTTGGCTCATGAGAAGCCACAGAAAGAGACATATATACCTGGTAATTCTGCTTGTTATAAGAAATGCCTGCCTTAGGATTAAAAAAGATATAATTTTTCTTCAGATGAATAGAAGGATTATCACTAAAACCATTTATATCATATTTCAGAAATCGTACCTGCGCATCTAAAAACCCCGTAAAGCCATTTCCTAATGACTGCATTAATTTTGCATAACTATTCAGGTCATTTTTTGTGGCGGGATTATCATAATAATGGTAATCTAATGGAACGCCTCCTTTCTCCGCCCACTTGATAATTCCATGATGACCGCCAACATATTGATTCCATCCGCCACCAAAGGTGAGATCCGTTTTATTTCTTTTGTATTGAAGAGAAAGTATCGTTCCATATAAATAATTATCCAGCCATTTTTGACGGATAATATCTGTTTTTTTGATCGTTTCACCGCCAATAACCACATTGGGTAAACCGTATTTACTATACTTCTGGCCGGCTTTATACGTTTCATAATACCCCTTTCCACGGGTTAAATAAACTGCCGCACTAAAAGCAAAAAAGGAATTCATTTTTCTATTATAGAATACCTGGGAATGTGTCTGATTGTAATTATCCGTTTCATTATCATAGGGCTCTCCGGGCTTTTCCATTCCGCCCGCATTATACCTGCGGTTTATTTTTAGCATGTCTTCCGGCACACCGCCCCATGATTGGTAGGTTTTTTCTTTTCCACCGATAAGATTGAATCGAAGAGAACTTTTTTCATCAATATACGCACCGCTCACCAAATAAGAATTCAGATCAGACCAACCACGATCAATGAATCCATCACTTGTTATCCTGGAAAATCTGCCATCAAGTACAAAATGATTTCCCAATAAGCCGGAGCCGGCCTTAATTGTATTTTTCCAGGTATTAAAAGACCCATAGCTATTATTAATCTCCATGTATTTGTCCTTATTTACTTCGTTGGTGGACAAATTAATCGTTGCACCAAAAGCTCCCGCGCCATTAGAAGATGTACCAACACCCCTTTGCACCTGAATTGAATTAAGAGAAGAGGAAATATCCGGCATATTCACAAAGAATACGCCCTGGCTTTCTGCATCGTTGTAGGGAATTCCATTGAGCGTTACATTGATCCTCGTAGCGTCAGAACCTCGGATACGGATACCGGTATATCCTACGCCATTACCGGCATCGGAATTCACAACGACCGAAGGGGTATTATTTAAAATAAATGGAAGGTCTTGCCCAAGATTCACTTTTTCGATCTGCTGCTTACTTAAATTCGTTTTTGTAAAGGGAGCCTTATCCGCAGCGCGTATGGAGGTTACTTCAATATTTTCCAACATTAATGTGTCGGAGAGTTTTTTCTGCGATATACGCTGGGCATTAGCAGCGGTAAACAGAGAAAAGAACAAGGGGATAAAAAAAATCTTTTTCATAATAGTACTTTTATTGACCAATACAATACATGAAAAAGAAGGCTGTAAGAAGCAATTTCCTCCCTTCGCAGGCATTATCCTGATCAGGTATACGGGTATTTTCTCAGCAATTCTGACAATCTGATTTTAATTCAGACCGGCGAATGCACCCCGGTAAATATTTTATGACGCAAATATAGGATAGAAAACTTTGAATAAAAAAATTGTAACTTTTTCAACCCTATTTCGTTACACTGATTATATACGCAATAAAAACGTTCTTTACACTGAAATCAACCTTTAAATAAATACAAATGAAATATTTTTTTGCCTTACTCTTAACCGCCTTTTTTACTACCTCATTTGGGCAAACAATTATCAATGATAAAAATGCAGAAGTCAGAAATGTTGGAGATTTTTGGGGAATTAAAGTCTCCGGCGGCATTGATGTCTATCTTTCCCAATCCAGTGAAAATGCGGTAGCGATCAGTGCCTCTACTCAGAAAATGAAAGATGATATTGATACAAAGATTGTAAATGGAATATTGGTCATTTCGTACAATTCTAAATCCTATAGTATGAACGAGAAGCGTAATTTACGCGCCTACATTTCTTTTAAAACGCTTCAAAGTATTGAAGGTAGCGGAGCATGTGATTTTAATATCCAGGAAACACTTAAAGTAAACGCGTTAAGACTTACTCTTTCCGGAGCTTGTGAATTAAAAGGGAAAATAGATATTAATGATATTGACATGAAAATTAGTGGCGCATCTACGGTGAAAGCAACCGGGAAAGTAAAAAATTTAAAGCTCGAAGCAAGTGGTGCAAGTGACATGAAAAACTATAATCTCCAGGTAGAAAATCTTATTGCCGATCTTTCAGGTGCTTCAGATGTAAAAGTATACATAACCAATTCCATTACTGTGAAAGCGAGCGGTGCAAGTTCATTAAACTATTCCGGCAATCCTGAAAAAGTGACTGTTCAAACAAGCGGTGCAAGCAGCGTAACACAGAGAAAATAATCTTTATTAAATAACCGCATATTATTTACCCACAGCCCAAATTAAAAAAGCAGGAAATACCTGGCTCCAGGTAGAGTAATTATTTTCTCCATTGGGTATTTCTGTAAAAACGATATCTCCCGGTGTACAAACTTTCTTCTTTATAATTAAATCGATCAGGTCTTTTGTGCTTTTCTGTGTTCCAGATTTTTGATTATTGGCAGCCCCAGCCCCTTCCCCACCTGCGTAAAACCAATATTTTAATTTTGGGCGTTTCCTCGATAAGTTAATCTTGCTGATAATAATGTTGTTTTTATTCTCTGAATATCTTGGATCCTCAGGATTCAGATTGCTTAAATCAAAAGAACCGGAAAACACGCCGACTTTATCAATCTTTTGCCAGTTATCCCAGGAAATATCAAAAGCAGAAAGTCCACCCTGAGTATTTCCAGCGAATGTCACCGAATTAAATTTCCTGGCTCCGGACATTTTTTTCACATAAGCCAGCAATTCATTATTTATAAAATTGGAATACTTCTCTGCTGATTTACCCTTATTTTGATAATCCGGCTTTCCCGCCACACCATAAACATCATTTCCGTCTTTGGTTTTTATACCAACGATTAACAGAGGTTTTATTAATTTCTTTTTCCAGAGACTATCCACGACGGTTTTAACTCCAAGTTTCTCCAAATCCTGCCCGTCATTTAAAATTAAAAGATTAAAATCTGATTTATCAGAAGGAACAGGCGTCGAAATAATCACCAATTCCATCTGTTTTTGAAGATGTCTGGAATAAACTTTGTCCTCATTTTGTTTTATTTTATTTCCACATCCAAAACAAAAGGCAATACAGGCAAGAGTTACAAGAAATCTATTTTTCATTATGAAACTTTTATGATTTGCTAATGTAGATATATTTGGTGGAAAGTTATTCCTCCCCTACATTTGCAATCTCAAATCGCGAAGTAGAGCAGCGGTAGCTCGTCGGGCTCATAACCCGAAGGTCGGAGGTTCGAACCCTCCCTTCGCAACACAATAACAGGAACCCACATTTATGTGGGTTTTTTGTTTTAAAAGAACAAAAGGGCTCATATCCGCTAGCTGGCGGACGGATCCGCTGGTTAGCGGACTCCCTTCGCAACAGAATAACAGGAACCCACAGGAATGTGGGTTTTCTGTTTTAGGGAATTTCAGTGAAGGAATGGGCGCATATCCGCCAGCGCGCGGACGGAGTTCGAAGCCACCCTTCGCAACACTAATAAGGAACCCACAGTAAATGTGGGTTTTTTGTTTTAGGAAAGTTTCAAAAAGTGAAATGGCCCCTTCTTCTGGATTTCATCTTTTAAAAAACTTAAAGCGAACGGTAGTACGCTAACCAGCGGATCCGCCAGCGGGCAGACGGATCCGCTGGTTAGCGGACTCCCTTCGCAACTAGAAAAATACGAACCTACATTTATGTGGGTTTTGTGTTTTAAGGTAAGTGCAGAAAGCAAAATTAATTATATCACTAGATTTTATGATAAAAAAACTTTAAGCGTACAAAAGGGCTCATATCCGCCAGCTGGCGGACGGATCCGCTGGTTAGCGGACTCCCTTCGCAACACAATAACAGGAACCCACAGGAATGTGGGTTTTCTGTTTTAGGGAATTTCAGTGAAGGAATGGACGCATATCCGCCATCGCGCGGACGGATCCGCTGGTTAGCGGACTCCCTTCGCAACACAATAACAGGAACCCACAGTAATGTGGGTTTTCTGTTTTAAAAGAATTTCGGTTTTTTTTGTCAAAAAATTTCCTCTACAAACCGGCTCATATCTGTTTAAAATTATTACAAAAAAAAATCCCAGACAATTACAATGATATCTTCCCCTCTACTCCGTCATCCATAGATGCACCACTAACAGCAGAAACCGCTATTTTCAAAAGAGAAATCATTTTTCCATGTACTGTATCCCAATAATAAACATCCAATGGTACCACCTTGATCAGGCTAACCTCCGGATCTTTTTTTCCATCCTTGAACCATGCTTTAGCAAACATATTCCACACCTCATTAATTTTTTCCTGGTCTTTAACAATAGTCGCTTTTCCACTCACACTTAGAAATTCGCTATCTCCGCCTTTCGCATAAATTAGCTGAACGGTAGCATCATCTTTAATCTCGTCATTCTTATTACTTTCTGCATTACTTATGAACCAAAGATTTCCTTCGTCATCCACATCCGCAGTGGCCATTGGCCTGGTATTGAAAGGAATTTTAGTTGCGTTTGTACAAAACATACAGGTTTTAATGTCTTCTACAAGTTCTTTTATTTTTTTAATTGCCTCTTCATTCTGAAGATTTTTAGTTTGTCCCATAGTACTATTTTTTTTATGAAATGGAATAAATACTATGCCAATAATGTTTGAAAAAAATTCCATTCAAGTGATCGTCCTAAATAAGAAATAATCTATCAATAAAAAATAAGAGCTATCGGGCATTTCCGCTAAATGCATTAATTTGCCCCCTCATTTATAATTGTTTGTACATGTTTGAACTTCTTTCTAAAAGTTTCAAAGAAAAAACGTCTATTTCTGAAGAAGAGTTTGAATTTGCTAAAACCCTTTTTAAACCCAAAAAACTCCGGAAAAAGCAATACCTGCTACAAGATGGTGATGTGTGTAAATACACAGCTTTTGTTGAGAAAGGATTATTACGCACTTTCACTGTTGATGGTAAAGGGAATGACCACGTACTCCAATTCTCTATGGAGGGATGGTGGATCGCAGACCTCTACAGTTTCTATACAGGGGAAATATCTTCTTATAATATTGAAGCTCTGGAAGATTGCGAATTGCTATTGATCACTGAACCAAATTATGAAATCTTACTAAACAAAATACCAATATTGGAGCGTTATTTCCGCATCCTTATTCAAAATAATTTAATCGCAACTCAACGAAGATTAATGGATTCCATGAGTGTGCAGGCAGAAGAGAAATACCTGAAGCTTATCGATAACTTTCCGGATTGTCTTCAACGCATTCCACAACATATGATTGCATCCTACCTGGGCATCACCAGGGAAACGCTGAGCAGGATCCGTGGAAATATCGCAGGCAAAAAAACTGTGTAAATCCCTAGCTTACATTCCGCCCCATAAGAGTTTCGCCTGTTATTTTCCATAAACTAATCCCCCGCATTTACTCTCCTGGTTCGTATTCTATTATCAAGGAATAAATAATACTAAAGTTGTCCGCACCATTTATAATTTATATTCGGTATAATATTTTATTATACCTCCTTTCTGAAAATACAATTTCATTGATCTGGATCAATGCTATTTGTTATCACACATCATTGGTGTGAAAAACAAACAGGGTTAATTTTGTGTTTTAAATCAATGGGAAAATGTCCTCAAAAAAAATCATCGCGATCGTTGGAGCCACAGAAGAAAAAGGAATAGACCTATTTCATAAAACAGCGAAGAGCGAATCCCGCTTCCTTTTGGTTTCAGGGGAAAAAGAAAAACTTGGAACTCTAATTAATGAATATGCTATTTCACACCCGCATACAGAGACAGAAGTATCGGATTGTGTGAAAAATGGTTGCTGGGAAGCAGATATTATAATTATCGCAGTTTCCGATTTTGATGAAGAGGAAAGGTTCGGGTTGATGAAAGAGGTAGCAACGCAAAAAATTGTCGTGACGCTTTCCGATAACTATGATTATATAAAAAAAATCCATCAGAAATTACCTTTTTCAAAACTTGTAAACGTGGACTCGTCAAACGCAGAAAATTTGATCATCCAGGGAGAAGATGAGGAGGCAGTCCGGGAAATCCGAACCATCTTTTCAGCCGCAGCCATCAATGAATTACACAAATAAACACCGTACAAATAAATTTAAAAACAACTAAAAAAAAAATCATGACATTAACAAAATGGGCTCTGGACGCAACACACAGTGAAATTAATTTCAAAATAAAACATTTGATGATTTCAACAGTAACCGGTCAATTTAAAAAATTCGACGTTGTAGGATATACAGATGGCGATGATTTCAAATCAGCAAAAAAGATTGAGTTTACAGCAGATATTGATTCAATCGATACAAATAATGAGCAACGTGATCAACATTTAAAATCAGCAGATTTCTTTAATAGTCAAGATCATCCTCAAATCCATTTTACAGGAAATAAGTATGAATTGAAAGGTACAGAAGGAATATTGACCGGCGATATTTCTATAGCAGGAATAACAAAGCCAATTTCTCTGAATATCGAATTTGGAGGAATTGTGTCTGATCCTTATGGACAAATAAAAGCCGGATTTACTGTTACAGGAAAACTAAGCAGAAAAGATTTTGGAATTACTTATAATGCCTCTCTTGAAACAGGTGGCGTTTTATTGGGCGACGAAATAAAAATAAATGCAGAGATTCAATTGGTTAAACAAGTTGTCGCTGAAAACGAAGAAAGTCTTGTTGCATAAATGAAGAATGAGGCAGGGAAACATCGCCATTCAGGATTTCCCTGCTTTTATAATCTTGCAATAGTAAAAGCGACCTATTTAGGCTGAAAACACCTTTCAAATAATTTTCCCCTGTAAATCACTTTACTTACTAATTGAATTAGTTTTGCATGCAGTAAAAATAAAAAAAATGAAAGTATTTGTTGTAGGTTCTAATGGAACTATTGGAAGTGCCGTTACGCAACTTTTAAAAGAGAAAGGTCATGAAGTGATTGGAGCTTCCAGGTCAAGTAATCCTGGTTTGAATATTACCGATCAATCAAGTATTGATTCTTTTTATGAACACCTTGGTGAAGTGGATGCGATTATTTCCACGGCAGGTGATGCGGCTTTTTCTCCTTTAGATAAAATGTCTGATGAAGACATTGAATTAGGGGTAAAAAGCAAACTTATAGGCCAGGTAAACCTGGTTCGAAAAGGGATTAAAAATTTACGCCCGGGAGGAGTTTTTGTTCTTACAGGTGGTATTACCGCCTTCAATCCTACTCCACAATCTTCCATGTTTGCGATGATCAATGGCGGCCTTAATGCATTTGGTGGCGCTTATGCTCTTGAATTAACGGAAGGTCGCCGAATAGTGATTGTTCACCCACCATGGGTGGCCGAAACGGCGGCTAAATTAGGAATGAATCCTGCACCATGGCCAAATGCAGCGAAAACCGCCAAGGCATATTTGCAAGCGTTAGAAGGGAAAAAAAATGGAGAACCTGTTTTTGTAGAAGGGTATGGCCCACAAAATCGCTCCTGATTCTCCCACGCCGTTTTTCGGAAGACTTTTTGAGGGTAAGAGAATGAAGATTTTGAATTCAAAAATAAATTAAAATGATGAATATAGATATTTGGTCAGATGTAAGATGTCCCTTTTGTTATATTGGAAAGAAGAAATTTGAAAAGGCATTAGAGAAATTTCCACATAAAGATGCTGTAAAAATTACCTGGAAAAGTTTCCAACTTGATCCGAACCTCAAAACGCAGCCTGACGTATCCCCAAAGGAGCATTTTGCAACCAAAAAAGGAATTTCTATTCAGCAGGTGGACGACATGTATCAGCATGTAATGGACGCAGCAAAAGAAGTTAACCTGGCGTTTAACCTGGAAAAATCTATTGTGGCAAATTCGTTTAATGCGCATCGGTTAATTCAATTGGCAAAAACAAAGGATTTAGGGAATGAGATAGAAGAGGAATTGTTTAAAGCACACTTTATAGAAGGAAAAAATATTGATAATAAAGAGACTCTTTCAGAATTAGGTG
>JBBSUB010000056.1:0-20668 GCA_038235345.1 Chitinophagales bacterium | reverse complement strand
ATGTTACCAAATGTAGTTTGTAGCCATAATAGTACTGCTTACTAATTGCCGAATATCCTTTGTCAGGCTTAGTCTCAAAGGAATCATTTCCAAATTTGCAACGCTTTTCCCTTGCTATTTTGCAAATTGGAACAGGTATGGAATCCATTAAAAAAATGTCTTCGCTTTTATTTAGTTCTCCGCTAATGACCCTGGTTACTTCATGTATAAAAAGATGTAATCTTCTTCGTCTTTTATTAAAATTGCTTCTGTCAATTAACTGAGGAAAATCCTTTTTGTGATCCTTCATGATTTTACTCCATAGGTAATTTTCAGAGTCAATCCCAATAGATTCTGCGCAAATACTGAGAGCAATAATACTACAGTCATTCATCTTTGGTTTGTTTGGATAGAATTGCAAATTGTCATCTTCATTTAGATTAATTTGTAAAGAACTTTTGACAATTTCATAAAATTTGTCGAAATTTGTTTTGATGTTGTGCATTGTAAGTAATTGATGTTCAAACTATTACAAGCAAAAACCATACTAAACTATGGCGGCACAACATCTTTTTTTACTTTTTTTTCTAACCGCACAACAAGTTTGTATAATATTCTTTAATAGACTGATTGCAATTTTCCGTGCGATGGAAAATATAATTTTCTCTTATTACAATTCCTCCTACATCAGGTATTAAAAGTCATTACCCATAAACTTTTTTCAAAAAAAATGAAATCCGGATGGGGCATCTTCTCTTTTTTTGGTCATATAATAAAGCAGGTAACGCAACGAACTATATGGAAAAGAAAAGTTTTTTAAAAATACTTCATAAATATCAGCAAGGCAAAGCGACGAAGGAAGAGCAGGATTACCTTGAAGGCTATTATAATTTGTTCGGAAGTGAGGAGAATGCATTTGACAGCATACCTGAAAATGAAAGACAGGAGTATAAAGAAGGAATCCGGGAATCCATTTTCAGTAAAATTACCTCAGATTCAACGCCAGTTTATAAAGTGAAATTTATAGAAAGGAAATTTGTGAGGCTTGCCGCTGCAACTATATTGCTTATTATAATAAGTGCTTCGGCTTTTTATTTAATAAACGGCAGTCAGGCATTTAATAAGGTAGAAACAATAGCTGCGGTTAATAAGGAGAACAGGGTTATTTTTCTTCCCGATGGCAGCAAGGTCATATTAAGTGCAGGTAGTAAATTGAATTATCCCTCCTCTTTTGATGGATTGGATAAACGGGAAGTCACACTTTTAGGAGAAGGATATTTTGATGTCAGGCACGATGCTTCTAAACCGTTTGTCGTGCATTCAGGGAAACTAGAAACGGTGGTATTAGGCACCGCATTCAACATAAAAGCAATTACTGGCCAGGATAATATTACAGTTACTGTAAGGAGAGGTAAGGTTAAAGTTATAAATCCGGAAGAGAACGAAATACTGGGAATTATAACTCCGAATCAGCAGATTGTTTATAATATGAAGAAAGTGAAATCAGTTCAGAATTCTGTGGCTGACGAAAATTATCTTACCTGGATGAATGCAGATCTATTATGTGATAATTTAACCCTTGCCGAAGCCGTTGAATTACTAAAGGATCAATACAAGGTAAAAATAGAAATTAAAGACAAATCCATTCTTTCACAACGGTTCACCACCACGTTTTCAAAAAAGGAAAAAGTGGAAAATATCATTGAGTCGATTTGCCTTTTCAATGATTTGAAATACAAGTATGATTCTACAAAGTCCACTTATATTATAATGAACAAAAACATCCTTTCTCACCCCCAAAAATCAAACGAATGATATAAACAAAATCTGAAGGCTGTGATTTTTAAAAGTATGCAAAAAAAACTTCTGAATCATTCAGAGGACATTTCGTGAGTCCCGAGTGCAATCGGTATCACCTATTTTAGTATTCATCCGCAAAAGCGGATTCTTATTCACTTATAACGAATTAAAATTATGAATCTTTCTTTACGCTCCCGAACATGTAGGATTTATTTTAGAACAAGTCCTAAAAACCGGTTATTCATTAAAAGTTCATTCTCAAGTAGTATTATCCGGTTCGGAATTTTAACGTGTGCAATTCTGTTCTTAAGCTCCCTGCAATTGGCTTTCGCATTTCCTATTGAAAGCAAACCACTTGATGAAGTAAACATCCAAATAGGATTGGATAATGAAACGCTGATACAGGCTTTTAAAAAAGTGGAAGCCAGTAGCCCGTTCCATTTTATGTATAGAAAAGGAGATGTTGAACATTTTCGTAAATTAACATTAGCATCCAGGCGCAGGAATGTCGAAGAGTTTTTAAAATGGATTTTAAAGGGTACCTCTCTTGAATTTAAACAGGTGAATAATCAAATTCTGATTATTCCGGAAAAGCCTGAAATAGGAAACATGGTTTCTAATACAGGATCCCAGCCATTTGTTTCTGTTGCAAATATTGTAAAAGGCCGGGTAGCGAATTCATCTGGTTCCCCATTAACAGGCGTAAGTGTTTCTGTAAAAGGGACAGATCTTGGAACGTCGACAGACGGCAAGGGGCAGTATTCTGTAGACGTGCCTAAAAACGGGGTTCTCATATTTTCCTATATCGGATTTGTTGCCCAGGAAGTGCCGGTGGGAGATCGCAACATAATAAATGTGGAAATGGTTGAGGACAGGAAAGCCATGGAGGAGGTTGTAGTAACTTCCTTTGGTATTGCACGCGATAAAAAAACATTAGGCTATGGCGTTAGTAAGATTTCTGGTGAAGATTTAACGAATGCTCCTACACCGGATATCACGAATGCACTCTCAGGTAAAATTGCCGGCGTTCAGGTTTCGGGGTCAGGAGGAGGATTTGCAAGTTCGAATGTAACCATCAGGGGATTCTCCAGTATTACAAGAAGTAATCAACCTCTATATGTCATTGATGGTGTTCCTATTGATAATGGTGGTGGAGATAATAGTGTAAATTCCGGGGTAGCTAATTCCAGCCGGGTATCAGATATAAACCCGGAAGATATAGAAAGCATGAGCGTACTTAAAGGTGCTGCTGCTACTGTATTGTATGGTTCCCGGGCAGCTTCCGGAGTTATTCTCATTACGACTAAACGGGGTAAATCAGGCAAATCAGTTGTTTCGCTTACTTCCAATAATTCTATCGGTACAATTAACATATTTCCTGATTTCCAGAATGAATATGCTCAAGGTACCCGGGGTGTTTATGGTGATGCAACTGATCCCAACAGATGGATAGCCAGGGCTACTTCCTGGGGGCCAGTTATTGCGGGGCAGGAGGTTACAAATATTCTGGGTGAAAAAGTAAAACTTCAGGCCTATCCGGATAACGTGAGAGATATCCTGGTGCATGCTAAGACTTTTGATAATACGGTAAGTTTTTCAGGGGCTACCGATAAATACAATTACCGGATTTCTTACGGGAATAATTATCAAACAGGCCTGTTACCGGGAAACGTTCTTAAAAGAAACAATTTCACTGTGAATGCCGGAGCAAAAATTACGGATAGATTTAAAGTAAATACATCCTTTTCCTACGTAAACAACAGGTCAGATCGTACACAGGCTGGAAACCAGGGAGCAAATCCTTTATGGCGTGCCATATATGCACCCCGCAGTTATGATGTTTCCGGTATTCCTTCAGTGGATGCCCAGGGCACCCAAATATGGTATTCCGGTTCAGAGGAGAATCCATATTGGTCCATTGATCATATAAAAAGACAAAATGAATCCAACCGTTTTTATGGAAATATAAATTTAAACTACCAGTTGGCTTCCTGGCTTCAGGCAGATCTAAAAATTGGTGTAGATGCTTTTAATACGATTTCCACAGGTTTTGATGATAAGGGTGTGAGAAGTAATGCCAATACTGCTTCTGCCGGCGCAGGAGGAATGCTTGAAAATACAAATCTCACCCGGAACTTAAATTCCTATTTTACCCTATCCGGAAATAAAAGAGCGGGAGATTTTAATTTTTCTGCCACATTGGGAAATGAGATCATTTCCAATTACAACAAATATGTAAATACAACCGGCCTTTCCATCACCTTGCCCGGATTTATGAATCTTAAAAACTTTACTGCGTATAGCAGTACAAATGGGTATACGCAAACCCGGCTTTTAGGTGTTTTTGGTGATTTCTCTGTTGACTATAAATCCTGGTTGAACTTAAATATAAAAGCCAGAAATGACTTTTCCTCTACCTTATCCAAGGCGAACAGATCTATATTTTATCCGGCTGTTGCAGTAAGCTTCGTAGCTACAGAGGCATTCCCGGAATTACAGGGAAAGTTTTTAAACTATTTAAAACTTCGGGCGAATGTCGGTGAAGTAGGAAAGGGTGCACCTGCTTATTCGACCAGTACTTACTATGGTACTGCCGGAGCCTCGGATGGATTTTCTTCCACTGCGGTCAATTTTCCTTTCAATGGATTAGCTGGATATACCTATTCAAATAGTGCCGGTAATAGAGATATCAGACCTGAATTTACAAGAGAAATTGAACTGGGAACGGAGATGTCTTTTCTGAACAGGAGATTGTCCCTTGATTTGTCTGTTTATAAAAGGGATTCCCGCGATCTGATATTTGCCGTGCCTGTACCCAATAGTTCCGGTTTTTCAAGTGTTATTAAAAATGCCGGAAAACTTTCCACGAAAGGAATTGAATTTCTGATTACAGGAACGCCTGTCAGCCGGCCCAATTTTAACTGGGAGACTTCTTTAAATTTTACAAGTTTTAAATCAATTGTAAAAGAACTTGCTCCCGGCGTAGCATTGATATCCCTGGGAGGATTCACTTCGCCGAATATACAGGCTGTGGCCGGGGAGCAATATGGTTTGATTTATACAAGTAAATATAAAAGAGACGACCAGGGAAGGATGATTATTAAAGCGAACGGCCTGCCACAGGTGGCCAGTTCTGTTGGCCAGAGTGGTAATCCGAATGCAAAGTTTACTGCAGGTTTTTCGAATTCATTTTCTTACAGAAATCTGAAATTGTCTTTCCTTCTAGATCTGAAATATGGTGGTGATCTTTTGTCCAGAACAATCGGTGATCTGCGCATAAATGGTGTGGCAAAAGAGACGGCTGAATATGACAGGTTTAATAGCGATGGCAAAGTATCTACTCCCTACTTGTTTGACGGTGTATATGAGGATGGCAAACAAAATACTACTTATGTAAGCGCCCAGGATTATTGGGGACTGTCGGGCAAATATTCTGCCTGGGAAGGGTATGTTCTGGATGCGTCTTTCCTGAAACTCAGAGAGGTTAGCCTGGTGTATACATTCAATAAAGAAATGATTGAAAGGACAAAGTTTATCAGCCGGTTGGAAATATCTGTTTACGGCCGGAATCTCTGGACTTATGCACCAAAATTTCCGCACCTTGATCCGGAACAAAACCTTACCGGAGTCAGTAATGCAAGAGGTCTTGAATTTGGTATTCAACCGGTGCCCCGTACTTTAGGTGCAACGTTGAAAGCAAGCTTTTGATCACATTCAATAATTCCTAAAATTAAATGTTATGAATTTTAATAAGAATACAACCTTACTATTTCTCTTTTTCTCAGGTGTTATGTTGACTTC
This sequence comes from Chitinophagales bacterium, assembly GCA_038235345.1. Lineage (GTDB taxonomy): Bacteria > Bacteroidota > Bacteroidia > Chitinophagales > Chitinophagaceae > Ginsengibacter. The sequence goes on along the minus strand of JBBSUB010000056.1, from coordinate 15,088 downwards.
ATGCGAAAAGTTTTTCGATGTGAATGACGACCCTGCCAATGTTAAAGAAGCTCCTATCGAAAATATCCTGCCATCCGTAACCGTGAATGTAGGTTATCTTGGAGGCAGTGATTTATTCCGGTATGGAAATTTAATTGTTCAACAATTTTCCGGGCAAACAACCAATACGTCCCGGACCTTCGTGGATTATGAAAGATATTTCATTACAAATTCGGATGTGAATAATCAATGGAGTAGTATTTATGCAACGATTCTTGCAGATATTGCTCAATTAATTCCACAAGCTGAAAAAAATAATAGCCCGCATTATGCCGGCGTAGCGAGGCTTTTAAAAAGTTATGTTTATCAGCTGACAGTAGATGCCTGGGGAGATGTGCCCTATAGCGAAGCATCTAAATTTGGCACTAATCTTTATCCGAAGTATGATGATGACGAAATGATCTATAAGGATTTAATTAAAACAATTGATTCCGCGATTGTAAACCTGAATGAACCTGTTTCTGTTTTTGAACCAAACCAAAACACGACCATTTATGCAGGGAAGTGGAGTGATGTGAAAAATAACTGGATCAAATTTGCAAACACTTTAAAACTCCGTATTTATATTCATTATACTAAAAAAGATCCTGCTTTTGCAGCCAGCCAGATTACGGCTCTGGTAAATAGCGGAGCTGCTTTTATGACATCAAATGCCGATAACTTTAAAATGAATTTCCTGGCGGAAGCAGCGCGACAAAATCCGAATACCAGCATTGAAGGCGGGCAATTCAGGAATTCGTTTTTCCCCAACAGGTTTATTGTGAATTTGATGAATGATCGTGCAGATCCAAGAAGACCAATTTATTTTGTGCCTTTTCCGTATAATTCATCTCCTGCCACCTATAAAGGTGCCAGTGTTTTGGATAATTCTTCTGTAGCTTATTCCAGGTTGAATACTTTTTTAAAGGGAGATGCGGTAGTGGGCAATGTCGTGGTGAATGTTGACGGTACCATTACGGATGCATCCATCAAATGGAGTGGAAATGCACCTACACGTTTACTCACTTTTGCAGAGTATAATTTTATCCGGGCAGAAGCGGCGTTGGTACTAAATGCCCCTGGTGATGCACAGCAGTTTTTTGAAGCGGGAATCAGAGCTTCGATGAATGAAACGCAGGTTAGTACGGCAAATGCAAACACGTATATAAGCGCCAGAGGTACGCTGACAGGAACAACAGCGCAGAAACTGGAGCAGATCATAAATGAAAAATATGTTGCTAATTTCGGAGTAGTGATGGAGCCCTGGAATGATTGGAGAAGAACTGGATACCCAACCATTCAGCCACTTCCACTATCTGCGGCAGTTTATGACAAAATACCGACTATATTGGTTTATCCACTTTCTGAAACAAGCAGCAATCCGAATACACCAGCCAGGGATAATATGTTGCAAAGAGTATTTTGGGATGTTCGATAGATTCTAACTCTTTTCCGGAAGTAAGTTTTAAAAAGAGTGATGCGTCATTCTTTGCCTCTTTTTTAATTTTAAAATCAAAAAATTCGATCATGAAAAGAATATTATTTCTGTTTACAGTAATTATCACAGTTTCCGTAAGTTCTTCTGTGGCTCAAAGAAGGCCACAACCTGTTCCTGAAATGGAGAAACCGGCTTTGGAGAAAGTTCCTGGTAAAAAATCGGATGCTGATATCCAATTTGATCCTAGTTCCGCTGTTATTACCCGTCACAGCACAACAGTGAAGGGGCAAAAATTTAACTACACTGCTACCACGGGAACCCAACCTGTCTGGGATAAAGACGGAAAAACAATTGCCGGGCTTTTTTATGTTTATTATACGCGAGATGATGTAAAAGACAGGGCCAACCGACCATTGATCATTTCTTTTAATGGCGGACCCGGTACTGGAAGTGTTTGGATGAATATTGGATTTACCGGCCCGCGCCGGCTCAAAATAGATAATGAGGGATACCCGGTGCAGCCTTATGGAGTCGAGGAAAATCCTTATTCTGTTTTGGATGTCGCGGATATTGTTTTTGTTTGCCCGGTGAATACCGGCTTCTCAAGGATTGTTGATAAAAATGTTCCCACCTCTACATTCTTTGGAGTCAATGCAGACATCACTTATTTATCTGAATGGATAAGCAGTTTTTTAAGCAAAAATGACCGTTGGGAATCTCCAAAATACCTGATTGGTGAAAGCTATGGAACGACAAGGGTATCAGGTTTGGCCTGGGCTTTACAAAGTACGCAATGGGTTTATTTGAATGGTGTGATCCTGGTTTCTCCCACTGATTTGGGTATTGAAAGAGCAGGTGCTGTCAAACAGGCGAATTATCTACCTTTTTACGCTGCTACTGCCTGGTATCATAAAGCGCTTGCTTCCGATTTGCAATCGAAAGAATTAGAGGCCATGCTGCCGGAAGTGGAAAATTTCACGATCAATGAATACATACCGGCCCTGGCAAAAGGCGGATCTATTTCAGATCAGGAAAAAATGAAAGTGGCTGAAAAAGTAGCACGTTACTCGGGTATCTCCCAAAAAGTAGTTCTGCAAAATAACCTATTTCTTGATCCCGCTTTTTTCTGGAAAGAACTTCTTCGTGATAGAGGATTTACCGTAGGAAGATTGGATTCCCGTTATTTAGGCATTGATAAAATGGATGCAGGAATCAAACCGGATTATAATTCTGAATTGACCTCCTGGTTGCATTCATTTACGCCAGCAATTAATACATTTTTAAGAAATGAGCTTGGGTATAAAACGGACAACCGGTATTGGATGTTTGGTCCGGTGCGCCCATGGGATAATACGAACGATCAAACCGGCGATGATCTTAAAAAAGCCATGCTTTCGAATCCGGGATTACACCTGATGGTTTTATCTGGTTATTATGATGGAGCGTGTGACTATTTTAATGCAAAATATTCTATGTGGCAGATTAATCAAAATGGTAAATTAAAAGATCGCATGGAATGGCATGGCTACAAAAGTGGTCATATGATGTATTTGAGATCAGAAGACCTTATAACTTCGAACCAGGTAATTCGGGATTTTATGGAAAAATCAACTCCCAAAAAAGGCCAGCCTACCCGGTATTATGATCCGAAAGGAACCATGGAAGGAAAATAAATTCAAACAACTATTATGACGCACAAACCGTTTTTTAAATGCTGCTTTTTACTGTTTTTTCTGCTTCCGCTGACCAGTTTGTTTGCACAGGTGCAAAAAGCTCCATCCAGGCATGAAGGAGAAGGACCTTGGTCACAGTTAATCATCCGTGGAGTAACTCTTATTAATGGTACACTTTCACCGCCGGTAGGTCCGGTTGATATTGTGGTGGAAGGAAACCGGATTGTGCAAATCGCTAATGTGGGCGCGCCAGGTGCGCCGGTGAATCCTGCCCGCAGGCCAAAATTGAAAGAAGGCGGGAAAGAATTGAATGCGGAAGGAATGTATCTAATGCCGGGATTTGTGGACACGCATGCACATACAGGAGGTAGCCAGGCGCCTAATGCAGAATATGTATTTAAATTATGGATGGCGCATGGTGTGACAACTATTGCAGACCCGGGTAGTTTTAATGGTCTGGATTGGGAAGTGGAAGCGAAGGAGAAAAGTGCTAAAAATGAAATTACGGCACCCCGCATCCGGGTTTACACAGGTTTTGGGCAGGGAAGTAAAATCCCCATTTCCACACCGGCAGCAGCGGTGGAATGGGTTCGACAAAATGCAAAGAATGGCGCTGATGGAATTAAATTTTTTGGCTCGGCTCCCGACATTATGGATGCTGCCATCCGGGAAAATAAAAAACTCGGACTACGATCTAAAATGCATCATAGCCAGACAGAAGTTGGCCGCTGGAATGCTCTTAGTAGTGCCAGGGCAGGCCTTACTTCTATGGAACATTGGTATGGTTTACCTGAAGCTTTATTCACCGACCGCACCGTACAAAATTATTCTCTTGATTATAATTACAGTAACGAATTTGATCGCTTTGGTGAGGCAGGTGAATTGTGGAAACAGGCCGCGCCACCATTTTCAGATCGCTGGAATAAGGTGATGAACGAAATGATATCGCTGGATTTTACACTAACACCAACCCTTGTAATTTATTCCGCCAGTCGCGACCTGATGCATGCGCGCCGGGCCGAATGGCATGAAGATTACACTCTTCCGGTGCTTTGGGATTTCTTTTCACCCTCTCCCGGAAAGCATGGTTCGTACTGGTTTGCCTGGGGAACAGAGCAAGAGGTTGAATGGAAAGCCAATTACAAACTCTGGATGACTTTTCTAAACGAATATAAAAATAGGGGAGGACGGGTAACTGTTGGGACAGATGCGGGTTTTATTTACCAATTGTATGGTTTCGCTTATATTAATGAACTGGAATTACTGCGCGAAGCTGGTTTTCATCCTTTGGAAGTCATTAAAGCAGCCACCTTAAGCGGAGCTGAATCTTTGGGGATGGATAAAGAAATCGGGACGGTAGAAGTTGGAAAACTGGCTGACTTTGTCATCGTGGAAGAAAACCCTTTAAAAAATTTCCAGGTTTTATATGGTACCGGTGCTATTGCTTTGGATAAAGATAATAAGGTGCAACGTGTTGGTGGCGTGAAATACACCATCAAAGACGGGATTATTTATGATGCAAAACAACTGCTGAAAGATGTAAAAGAAATTGTGGACAAAGAAAAAGCAAAAACCGGGTATAAAATTTTGCAGCCGGGAATTTATTAATTTTTTTGCCGGTTAACAGCCATTTTATTTAATCTATCAATTTTTATGTTTTGATGGCGCATGTCTCATCAATTTAAAATAACTTCATTTTTTTATTTTCAAAAAAATCCAACCACCAAACTCTGCCTCTTTATGGATATATATCAAATGATTTCAATTGGCTTGTATTTTATAATGATGATAAGTATTGGATTCTATGCCTATAAAAAATCAACAAGTAATGTCAATGAATTCTTATTAGGAGGCCGGAAATTAGGTCCTGCGGTAACTGCTCTATCTGCAGGTGCAGCAGATATGAGCGGTTGGTTATTGATGGGTTTACCAGGTGCTATGTATGTAGTTGGTTTATCCAGTGCCTGGATAGCGATTGGGCTTACCATTGGGGCATATTTGAATTATGTGTTTATAGCTCCTCCATTACGTGTCTATACAGAAAAGGCAAATAATGCCATTACTATTCCGGATTATTTTGAGAAACGCTTCCGGGATAATTCACGGTTGTTGCGCCTGATCTCAGGATTGATTATCCTGGTGTTCTTTACGCTGTATACGTCTGCAGGAATGGTTGCCGGGGGAAGGCTTTTTGAATCAGCCTTTGGAATGAATTATTATTCAGGCCTATTGATAACAAGTTCCGTGGTGGTTTTGTATACATTTATGGGTGGCTTCCTGGCGGTAAGTTTAACGGATTTTGTGCAGGGAACTATTATGGTAGTAGCATTAGTTCTGGTGCCTATCGTAGTGTTCACTCAATTGGGTGGAGTGCAGCCGGTCTTTGAGGCCATCCGACTGAAAGATCCTAAATACCTGAGTCTTTTCCAGGGTACTACTACCATTGGAATATTCTCCCTGCTTGCCTGGGGACTGGGTTATTGCGGACAACCACATATCATTGTTCGGTTTATGGCCATTGATCATGTTAAGCAATTGAAGAGTGCAAGGAGGATTGGAATCTCCTGGATGATTTTTACAGTGGGAGGAGCTATGTTAGTCGGACTTGTAGGGATTGCCTACATGGGCAAATACAACCAGGTAATCGATGATCCGGAAACTATTTTTATTTATTTCGCACGTACATTATTCCATCCATTTATAGGTGGGTTTTTACTCTCAGCCATTTTAGCGGCCGTTATGAGTACCATTTCTTCCCAATTGTTGGTTACATCCAGTTCTGTTACCGAAGACTTCTATAAAGCCTTTTTAAGACGGGGAGCTTCTGCTAAAGAACTATTATTGGTTAGTAGGTTGTCGGTATTTTTCGTGGCAATTATCTCATTACTTTTATCTCTTAACCCAAATGACAGTATCCTTGACCTCGTAGGACATGCCTGGGCAGGATTTGGTTCTGCATTCGGTCCGCTGGTTCTCTTATCATTATTATGGAAACATACAACAAGAGTAGGGGCTATAGCAGGAATGGTGGTTGGTGGATTAACTGTTTTATTATGGGTATATCTTGATCATTCGTATAAAGAAGTGTACGCCATGATTCCGGGTTTCACTTTGTCGTTATTGACTATCGTGATCGTTTCCAAATTCACAAAAGCTCCGTCTCAGGAAATTTTGACTGAGTTTGAAGAAGTGAAGCAGGAGTTGAGGGAAACGTATTAATAGGGTATGGTTTTCACTTTTTTACCGGAAAATAATTTTAATAATCCCTTTAAAATGAAAGGCATTAAGCGATTAATTCGTTTAATATCCCATTCTATATTCTTAAGGGTCATCAAATTATATTTTAATTTTAAGGATTATTCCAATTAAATATAATTTAACTGGAGAGATGTTTAGTTAGAAATTTACTATCTCAGACCCTAAATTGTTGAAATATATTTGGTTGATTGCCTAACTAATATTAATATTGTGCAGACTTTCCGGTTTAATATCCTTTAAATTCCCGCCGCTTTCTCTTTCCGCAAATAACCCCCAATAATCTCTAAAAAGTGATTAACGAAAGTTTACAATTCCTTGCGGAAGAAGTGAATAAGTATTTAAACTTAAAACTGTCTGGTGGCGACGTCAATCAACCCAGGTTAGTAGTGAGTAATATTGCGCTTGCTTCTGATAATACAGCACCGGATCCGGATATAAAAAACCGGGCAGTACTTTCCCTGATTAATGTAGAAGAAGACAGGGTTGCACGACAACAGGAGAATTTCACAAAAACAGCTACGGGTACACTATATAAGAATCCTCCCCTGTACCTCAACCTCTATATTCTATTTTCAATGAATAGGAAAACGTATAGTGATTCTCTTGATTTTCTTTCTAATATTATGCGTTTTTTTCAATATCAAAATGTATTTACACAGTCCACTCATCCTTTATTGAACAGTTCAATTCAACAGCTCATTGTTGAATTACATAATATTGGTTTTGAGCAGGTCAATCATATATGGAGTGTTCTGGGAGCTAAATATATGCCGTCCGTTATGTATAAAGTTCGACAGATAACATTGGATGAAAATGCGATCATAAGTGAAAGCGGCTTTATAAAAGAGATCAAATTAATAGATAAAATGAAACTGCCTGTATCATGACTTCAGTTTTTAAAATATTATTTGCCATTGATTTGCAACACGATTATTATACCAGTGGAAAGTGTAATGATATTAGTATCGTACCCTCCCCAGAAACAATGGAATTGCTTAAGAACCGTCAGATGATGGTAAAGATGGTTGGAAATAAATGTATCGTACTTATAAAAGTAAAAGATAAAAATTCCGGGCCTGACCAGGATAAACCGTTTGCGCCATTGAACAGTAATGAAAAGTTTGTGTTTTATCTGCAACTGGACAGGCCGGTGTTTACGACGATTACCAATATAGACAATGATCTTTTTGGCAGCAGAAGATTTTATTTTTCAAATATTTTTGAAACCAGTACAAATACCGGCTTACATCTGTCAGCACCTATAGATGCGTATAAAAATGCGGAAAACTACATTCCGGGAGATATGGTTCTTGTGGGTGGTGGAAAGGTAGCTGAATGCATTAAATCTACATCAGGGAATAACCCTGCCGGTGATGGTTATACGTCATATTGGTTTGGGTATGGTCAAAATACGTTTGCAACCAAAAAAGACATGTATGCGTTCAGGCCGGGGATTTCAAATTTCACTGCGAAAACAGCCGCAAAGATATTTGAAATAAGAATTTTTTCTTTTAATCCGACTACTAAATCATATGATAAAGAAGTAAAAATAAAGAACAACTCTATTTCTGTTGGTGATATACCAACAAAGAATGTTCAGGTAAATTTAAAAAACCTGCCTGTTGGTAGATATGTAATCAAAATAAACGGTGACGATCCGGAGAACGGAACGGATGCGGCTGGCCAGCCAGTCCCTTTTTATTTAAGTGATAATATAGCGTTTGGCAATTACCTGGGGGTAGTTGAAATATTTAATTCCAAGTCTGATGATCCTGCTTTTTCCCTATTGGATGCAAATGGCAAAGTGAAGGACAGCATTGATGTACATGGAAAATCGACCTGGCTGAATTATATCATTCAGTTTGCAGGAAAAATGGCTATCTGGAAATACCTGGTTTCCGCAGGTAAAATCAATTCCATAGATGACGAATTGAATGTGTTTGATTTTAATAAAACCACCATTGATCAGCAGGATATTTTTCAAAGCAATTTTCCGATTAAAATGAGCGAAAAACCCCTCCTCTTCGATTTGTTATTAATTCATCCCGTTAGCAATCTACCTCCACCCGCTCCAAATCCCGATCCGCAGGTGAGTGGTTTGATAAGCCGTATCAATACCGATTATTTCTGCACAATATATCTTAATTATTAAACTTTTAAATTAATGAACAATGGCAACTACTTACAAAACTCCGGGCGTATATGTGGAAGAAATTCCAAAGCTGCCACCAAGTGTAGCCCAGGTTGAAACAGCAATTCCGGCTTTTATCGGCTATACCGAAAAAGCAGATGATATTGCTCCAAATGATCTGAATAAGAAGCCAATGCGTATTGGATCATTAGTGGAGTTTGAACGGTTTTATGGTGCAGGGCCTTCCCCAAATGTTTCGGTAGTAAATATAGACATCAATAATGTCTTTGTTTCCGCATCAGTTACAAATAGGTTTTATCTATATGATTCGCTCCGAATGTTCTATGCAAATGGTGGCGGAGATTGCTATATAATATCCGTTGGTCTAAGTGGCAAAGAGTCGACGATTTCTGTAGGCGATTTTACAAAGGGAATTACAGCTCTGGAAAAGGAAGATGCGCCAACGATTATTTTATTTCCTGATGCTGCTACATTGAGTGATGGAGATACAGCTGCGATTCAACAGGCGGCTTTATTGCAATGCAATAATCTCCAGGATAGGGTAGGTCTCTTTGATGTAAAAGAACTTGATCCTCTTGGAGTGAATTTCAGAAGTAATATTGGTATCAATAATCTGAAATATGGTGCCGTTTATTCTCCCTGGCTAATAGTGAATTTACCAAAAACAATCACCTACCCTGATATAAAATCTGTTGTTAAAAAGGCAGGTATACCTATAGTTCTTTCCAGTCTTACTACTGATACAGATATTCAGGCTATCATAACGAAGATCGATGAGGTTTATGCCGATAAGGCGAATGTAGAAGCCAGAACGCGTGCATTAAATCCTCCCAATGGCGTTATTTCTGAAGGCTTTGATAACCTGGTAAAAACATTTAACGGTACCGGAGGAAATACAAATGTAAACCTGAAAGATATTTTTGATTATGTATATCGTATTGGCGACCTGGTTGGGAAATTGGTAAATGGTGCGGCCGGAGAAATATTAACATTGCCCAAATTCCTGGCAGATTTAACTTCAGGGGTCACTTCTAATTTCGATAAAGCTTTTGAAAGTGTTGTTGCGCTGAATAAGGAACTGGAGGGGAAATTGACAGCTTATGCGCCTACCGATTTCTCAACGTTAATAACCCCTGCCACCTGGCCGCTATCCTCTGCTGCTGCAGCCTCTTCTGTGGTGAATCAGCCAAATGATGATGACCGCCGCATAACCGGTGTGAACCTTTTGCAGCCAATGTTTGATGAAATAAATATTACCTATCAAAATATGGTGATGATTGCCGCTTCTGCTAATGCAAATGTGGTGGATAATTCACTTGCTAATACATTCCCTGTTTATAAATCCATATTGGCCGGAGTTGGTAGTGCACTCACCACAATGCCACCGAGTGGTGCCATTGCTGGTGTGTATGCATATGTAGATCGAACCCGTGGTGTTTGGAAAGCACCGGCAAATGTTAGTCTGAATAACGTGTTATCTCCATCTACCGTTTTTTCAGCCAGTCAACTTGAAAATCTGAATGTAGATGCCGTTGCCGGTAAGTCGGTCAATGCCATCCGGTATTTCACCGGAAAAGGCACGCTGGTTTTTGGTGCGCGAACATTGGCAGGAAACGATAATGAATGGAGGTATATCTCTGTCCGACGATTTTTTAATATGGTGGAAGAGAGTTCTAAAAATTCTACAGAGCCTTTTGTTTTTGAACCAAATGATGCGAATACCTGGGTAAAAATACAGGGAATGCTGGAAAACTTTTTAACCACATTATGGAGGCAGGGCGCTTTACAGGGGGCAAAACCGGAACAGGCATTTTATGTGGCCGTTGGCCTGGGTAAAACCATGACATCACTGGATATTTTAGAAGGAAGATTGATTGTAGAAATTGGAATGGCAGTGGTAAGACCGGCAGAGTTCATCATTTTGAGATTCTCGCATAAACTGGCTGAAAGTTAATGAAATGAATATGAATAGAATCACCTCATCAATCTATAATTAAATTTAAAAAAATATTATTATGGCAGCATATCCTCTTCCAAAATTCCACTTCCTGGTCCAATGGGGTGGGGAACGTATTGGCTTTACTGAAGTCACCGGTCTTGATATTCAGGTGGAACCCATAGAATACCGGGAAGGCAGCAGTCCGGAATATTCCAAAATAAAAATGCCCGGAATGCTGAAATATAGCAATATCACTTTAAAGAGAGGCAGTATCGTAGCTGATTCAGATTTTTATAAATGGATCAATACGACCAGCTTAAATACGGTTGAAAGACGGGATATTATTATCAGCTTATTAAACGAAGCACATACCCCGGTTTTTAGCTGGAAAGCAAAAAATGCGTTTGCTGTAAAAGTTCAGGCCAGTGATTTGAAAAGCGATGGGAATGAAGTCGCTATTGAGACACTTGAGCTGGCGCATGAGGGATTGAATATTTTAAACTGATTCCTTTTTTTACGGAGTTCGTTTTTGCGGCCGCAACAATTCATTTACCTGTTAATTAAACACTATGGCCACTCCTGTTGCAGGCGGTTATTATCCGCCGGTTGGTTTTCATTTTAAGGTGGAATTTGTAAGCCTGGGAAATAATAATGACCAGCGTTTTCAAAGTGTATCCGGTTTGAATGTAGAGTATGACACAGAATCTTTTAAAGAAGGTGGGGAAAACCGTTTTGAGCACAAATTACCGGTTCGGACAAAATACCCTGATCTGTCACTTAAGAGAGGAATGCTCACAAATTCTGCGGTAATAGATTGGTGTATAGACGCATTACAAAACCGGAGTTTTCGGCCAGTGCAAGTAAATGTTACTTTATTAAATGAAAAGCATAACCCGGTCGCAACCTGGCAATTTTTTAATGCCTGGCCAAAAAAATGGAGCGTCAGTGATTTTAATGCGCAGGAAAATTCAGTAGTGATTGAAACGCTTGATTTATGCTATAATTATTTTACCCTAAATAAATAAATATGCCCATTGAGATTAAAGAATTGCAAATTAGTGTAACTGTAAATGATCAACAACCGAAGAGTGCTGCGTCCGCACCGGGGAAGGATTCTGACAAAGATGAAAAGAAGAAATTGTGCCGCGAATGTATCGACGATATGATGGATATTCTCAACAGTAAAAAAGAAAGATAGATGCCCACAGGTCAATTTGAAAAATTAAAGATTTATGCCTACACCGACCCTGGTTGTGGCGATGATAAACTGGCGCCCTTGGATGAAAATCCGATCACAGCCATGATTAATCCGGAGAATTATACGATTGAGACAAAAGTTGAATTTAATAATGGCCAGGCAAGTGGCACGAGTGGCACCACACCAAAGTTTGAAAAGAAACCGCCGGGTGAATTGGCTTTCGAATTTTTATATGATAATACGGGAATTATTGATGGAAATCCACGGGAAGATATTTCAGATGATCTGCAAAAACTCAATGATTTTTTAATGGGCTACGATGGCGATATCCATCAAACCCGATTTTTTAAATTCGTATGGGGAACCAGTCTTATGAAAGGGGTTTGTTCCTCCCTAAGTATTTCGTATAAATTATTCAATCCCAACGGAAAACCGATCAGAGCTGTTTGTAAAGTGACCATCCGTGAGCTGATAGCGGAAGAGAAAAGAGTGTTGCAGGAAAATAATCAGTCACCGGATCTGACTCATTTCAGGATAGTTCAAAAAGGAGATACTCTTCCATTGATGTGTTATAAAATTTATGATGATCCAAAATATTATTTGCAGGTAGCCGCAGTAAATAAATTAACCAATTTCAGAAACCTTACGGTTGGAGCGGAGATTTTTTTTCCTCCATTTGAAAAATAAAAAAACAGATGCCCAACGAAAGAACCATACCATCCGATAAACCAAAGAGCGTAGTAACAAATACGATCCTTAGCGAAGGTCAGGAGGTGTCTAAACAATACCATCTCTTATCGGTTATTATTAACAAAGAAGTGAATAGAATTCCGATGGCAACCTTGGTGTATACAGATGGCGATCCGGCTAAACAAACCTTTGAATTAAGCAGTAAGTCTGAATTTGAACCGGGAAAAGAAATTGAGATAAAAGTGGGCTTCAGTAAGGATGAAAAAACGGTGTTTAAAGGAATTGTTATAAAACATAGCATTCGTGTCCGGAAAAATAATTCCATACTCATTATTGAATGCAAGGATAAAGCAGTAAAGATGACAGCAGCGTGTAAAAATAAGTATTCACTTGATTCCAAAGACAGCGATGTGATAGAGGAACTTATTGGGCAATACGGATTGCAAAAGGATGTAACTGCCACGGGTGTTACGCAAAAACAAATAGTCCAGTACAATTGTACAGACTGGGATTTTATGCTTTGCCGGGCAGATGTAAATGGATTGTTGTGCATTGCCAATGATGGGCAGGTGTCAGTAGGTCCGCCGGATTTTAAGAGTGAGGCTGTTCTGACGATTCAGTATGGTGCAACCGTGTACGACCTGGATGCGGAAATTGATGCAAGACTACAATTTAAATCAGTGAAAGGAACCACCTGGAATTATACTGAACAGGAATTAGTAAAAGATACAGAAGCCGAGGATCCGGGTGTGCCGGATGCTGGAAATTTAAGTGCTGAAAGTCTCGCAGATGTAATCGGGGAAACGGAGTTCAGATTATATAATTCTGCCAAAATAGAAGGACCTGAAATGCAGGCCTGGGTGAATGCCGCGCTGATGAAAAACCGGTTGGCGAAGATTCGCGGGAAAGTTACAACGGACGGGACGGCTGCAGTTCTTCCAGGTAATTTGATCCAGTTAAATGGTGTAGGAGACAGGTTTCAAGGGAAATTATTTGTAACCGGAATCCGGCATGAAGTAAATGAAGGAAACTGGTTGACGACTTTTCAATTTGGAATTAATCCGGAATGGTTTGCACAAACATATAATGTGCAACAACCTTTAGGTGGGGCGATGCTTCCTGCTATCCAGGGTTTGCAAATTGGCATTGTAACTAAATTGGAAAATGATCCGGACGGGGAAGACCGGATCATGGTAAAAATTCCTGTGGTTAGTAATGATGATGATGGTACCTGGTGCCGGGTTTCAACCCTGGATGCAGGCGATAACCGGGGAAGTTTTTTTCGTCCGGAGATAGGGGATGAAGTGATCGTTGGATTTATAAATAACGACCCGCGTCATGCAGTGGTCATGGGAATGCTGAACAGCAGCGCGAAACCTGCACTTCTCAAGGCAAGCGATGATAATAATGAAAAGGGGTTTGTAACCCGCAGCAAAATGAAAATGATCTTTAATGATGATAAGAAAAGTTTTTCATTGGAAACTCCCGGCGGGAATAAATTCCTCATAACAGAAGAAGATAAAAAGATCTATTTCGAAGATCAGAACGGTAATAAAATAACGATGAATGAAGATGGAATTAAACTGGAAAGTATAAAAGATATTATTCTGAAGGCAAGTGGTGATGTAAAAGCGGATGGAGTAAATATTGGAATAAAAGGTAGTGCAAGTACAAAAGTAGAAGGAAGCGGCGGCGCGCAATTATCCAGTGGAAGTACGACTGTTATTAAGGGTTCAATGGTGACTATAAATTAAAATTATTTTATTATGCCCTTAGCAGCAAGAGTTGGAGATATGCATGTTTGCCCGATGGTAACGGGTACCGTTCCGCATGTTGGAGGACCAGTTTTACCTCCAGGTGAACCGACGGTTTTGATTGGTGGAATGCCGGCTGCCAGAGTCGGGGATATGTGTGTATGTAGTGGTCCACCTGATACGATAGTGGCAGGTTCGGGAACAGTCACTATCGGCGGAGCACCGGCTGCAAGGATGGGAGATAGCACAACGCATGGTGGTACCATTGTTTTAGGGTGTCCGACTGTTATGATCGGAGGATAAACATTTAAATTAAAAATGATGAGCGACGAATTTACAAGCAATGATTTTCTTGGAGTTGGCTGGAGTTTTCCTCCAACCTTCAATCTTCAAATTAAGGGAGTTGAAATGACCGAAAAGGAAATAGACATTGAGAGGAGTTTGCAAATATTATTGACAACTGCCCTTGGTGAAAGAGTGATGGAGCCTAAATATGGATGTAATATGGATTCTATTTTATTTGAACCTTTGAATACGACGGTCAAAACAATCATGATTGATAAAATAGAAACAGCCATTCTGTTTTTCGAACCAAGAGTTGATGCCCAAAAAATTAATTTGAATTTGCAGGATGAACTGGAAGGAAAAGTTTTAATAGAAATTAATTACATCGTAAGATCTACCAATAGTCGATATAATTTTGTATTCCCATATTATATAAATGAAGGAACAGAGTTGGATTTTTTAACAACCGGAAAATAAGTACGCAAACAAATGAGCAATTGCAGCGACCATAAAAATCCTCTTCATAATAATGGTACCAGCCAGCCACAACGGTTATTGCCGGGAATGGATAAAAGCCAATTTGCTTTGGTGGATGAAAAAGGTTTTGCAGATTGGATCGTTTTTGCAAAAGAGTTTAGCGCGTTTATTAAATACTATAATCAATTTAACCAGAACATTGAGGT
>JBBSUB010000055.1:0-20775 GCA_038235345.1 Chitinophagales bacterium | reverse complement strand
GCCAATACCAATAATTACAAAGCCTCCGTAAACGCGGGAATCGTGAATATGGTATTTGTGCCTGTATTCACCTTGTTTTCCAACCTGGCCCAATTGATCGTGCTCGCCTTTGGTATTTACCTGATTTCGCAGGGCAGTTTTTCCATTGGATTATTGATTAGTTTTATTGCCTATACACAATTATTCTATCAGCCCCTTCGCCAGATTGCTTCCCTTTGGACGAACTTCCAAACGGCCATGGCAGCCTGGGATCGTATTTCCGTTATCCTGGATTTAGAATCCGACTTAGATCAAAAAGCAATTTCTTCAAAAGCGAATTCCAGTGGCTATTTGATGGAGTTTGAAAACGTCAGCTTTAAATACCCTGATGGCAAAGAGGTATTACACAATATTAACTTTGAAATGAAAGCCGGCAAAACCTACGCTTTAGTAGGCCCGACAGGTGGCGGAAAAACGACCACTGCCTCTCTCATCGCCCGGCTGTATGATCCTACCCACGGCACAGTTTACCTGGATGGAGCAGATATCCGTTCTTATTCTCCCGAAGAACGTAGCAAAAAGATCGGTTTTATATTACAGGAGCCATTTCTTTTTAACGGCACCGTACGCGATAATATTCTATATGGAAATGAAAAATTTAAAAACCTCACTGATATTGAATTGTCAGAACTGTTGAAAGAGGCCGATATGGATCAGATTATTTCAAAATTCGAAAATGGTCTGGATACAAATATCTCTTCCAGTGGTGATTCCATCAGTCTTGGAGAAAAACAATTACTGGCCTTTGCCCGGGCGGTTATCCGTAAACCACAATTACTCATCCTGGACGAAGCCACTGCTAATATTGATACCGTTACAGAACAATTACTGGAAATTATTTTACAGAAATTGCCGGCAAGCACCACAAAAGTAATCATCGCTCATAGGTTAAATACCATTGAGAATGCAGATGAAATTATCTTTGTCAACAGCGGCGAGGTGATTCCTGCCGGTACGTTGGATAATGCGCTCGATTTGTTGCTGAAGGAGAAGAGGGCGAGTTAGTCTTTCATGGCAGCTAGCTCAGGTAAATTCATACTTTGCGTAGGCATGGATACTCCTGCGTATAATGGCTATCCTGCGTAGGTAATACTACCGATTAAAATCGGTAGTTACAATATGAATCATGCCTACGGCATTCGCTTTATGACGCAGTGTTTTTTATGAAAAGTAGAGAATAAAATTCGTAGGTTTTTGCTGCAAATAATCATCTTTCACTTATTGATAAACACTGCGGCGATGAGTACCGTAGGTACGGCCCATTTTATAACCACGGAATTCATTCCGTGGCACTGGCAGCATAACTACCGATTGAAATCGGTAGTTACAAAATGAATCATGCCTACGGCATTCGCTTCATGGCGCAGTGGTTTTTATTAATAGGTAAAAGGTAAAATCATTGACAAATTCCACGCTAAAGACCCCCACATTTTATGATATCGTTTGCGGCGATTAGTACCGGAGGTACGGCCCATTTTGCAACAACGGAATTTATTCCGTTGCACTGTCATGCGAACGATTAAGACCTGGTAATTCGGTATAAACTTCGAATAACACATCCATTTTTGAAACACTATCATAAGTTTTATATCCATTCAAATTCTATTACACCCTCTTCTTATTAAAACAAATTCATATCTTAGAATATTATTAATTCTTTAAATTTTATTTTATGGCTAACACTTACAGTCAGTTGTACATCCATGGTATATTTGCGGTTAAATACAGGGAAGCAGTCATTCATAAAGAATGGAAACACGAGTTACTTGGGGTAATAGGAAACCTGATAAATAAAACGAACTGTAAAACAATCCTCGTGAATGGTGTAGAAGATCAAGTTCATTGTTTTTTCGGAATAATCCCCCGTTTATCTATTTCAGATGTCATGCAAATTGCTAAAGGAAAATCCTCCAAATGGGTTAATGATAATAACTTATTAAAACATCGATTTGAATGGCAAATTGGGTATGGTTGTTTTTCGTATAATCATTCCCAAATCGATAACCTATTTAAATACATTCAAAACCAGGAAGAGCATCATAAAAAAGAAACTTTTAAAGATGAATACGAAAGAATTTTAAATGAGTTCGGAGTCTGCTATGATGAAAAATATCTTTTTGATGATTTGATTTAACGTTATGTAACAATTTATCCATCATCTTATCCATCACTACCGATTGAAATCGGTAGTTACAAAATGAATCATGCCTATGGCATTCGCTTTATTTCGCAGTGTTGTTCATTAATATGGAACAGCTAAATTGACAAATTCAGCACAAAACGATCTCTCATTTTGTAATACCCACTGCGGTAGTGAGTACCGTAGGTACGACCCATTTTGTAACCACGGAATTTATTCCGTGGCACTAGCAATGCCGACCCTGCGCTTAGCATAGCTACCGATTAAAATCGGTAGTTACAATATGAATCATGCCTATGGCATTCACTTTACGAAACAGTGTTGTTTATAAAAAGCAGAAAATAAAAATCTTATGGTTTTGCTGCACATAATCATCCTACATTTTTTGATACCCACTGCGGCAATGAGTACCGTAGGTACGACCCATTTTATAACCACGGAATTTATTCCGTGGCTGTGACCAATCCTGCACAAATCCCCCTGCATATTTGATACTCACTGCGACGATGAGTACCGTAGGTACGACTCATTTTGTAACCACGGAATTTATTCCGTGGCCCGTGCCATTGCCAACGGCGATCAGTGCAAATCCCATACATTTTTTAATGCATACTGCCGTAACAAGTCCCATATGTATAGCCCATTTTGCAACCACGGAATTTATTCCATCAAAAAAACGACTTTCTCCCCAAAACCAATTACTTTGTGTCCCTAAAAATATTAATATGTGCGGTATTGTAGGTTACATCGGTCCAAGAGAAGCTTATCCGATCATTATTACGGGATTGAAAAGGCAGGAGTACAGGGGTTATGACAGTACTGGTATAGCCTTGATAAATTCCAATGGGTTGAAAGTGTATAAAAAGAAAGGAAAAGTGCAGGAGTTAGAAGATTCCCTGATCGGACAGCCAGTACACGCGCACATAGGAATCGGCCATACACGTTGGGCGACACATGGCGAACCAAGCGATGTAAACTCCCATCCGCACCAAAGCAATGGGGGAAAACTTGCCATGATCCATAATGGAATTATTGAAAACTATGCTCAGTTAAAATCTGAATTAATTAAAAAAGGTTACACTTTTAAAAGTGAAACAGATACAGAAGTCCTGGTTAATTTTATTGAAGACATTTACAAAAATGCGGGTTGTCCTCTGGAAGAAGCAGTACGTATTGCGCTTAAAAGAGTAACCGGAGCTTATGTAATATTATTGCTGGATGAAGATAATCCCGATGTAATTATCGCGGCCCGGAAAGGAAGTCCGCTGGTGATCGGCATTGGAAAAGGTGAACACTTTTTGGGCTCTGATGCCACGCCCATGCTGGAATACACGAAGGAAGTAGTATATGTAAATGATTATGAAATTGCCATCATCAAAGCAGATGAACTCGTTCTTAAAAATCTAGGGAATGAGCGGCAGAATCCATACATCACCAAGCTGGATCTGGAACTTGCTGCCATTGAAAAAGGCGGCTATGATCATTTTATGCTGAAGGAAATAAATGAGCAACCAACAACGATCTATGATTGCTTACGGGGAAGGTTAAACGTAGAGGAAGGCACGATTACCATGAAAGGTATCCAGGACAATATTGACACACTGATCAATGCTCCCCGCTATATTATTATTGCCTGCGGCACGAGTTGGCATGCCGGCATGGTAGCCGAATATGTCATCGAAGAATTGTGCAGAATACCCGTAGAGGTCGAATATGCCTCTGAATTCCGCTACAGAAATCCGATCATTAATAAAGGCGATGTGATCATAGCCATTTCTCAAAGTGGTGAAACAGCGGATACACTTGTTGCAATTGAAAAGGCAAAGGAACATGGCGCGTTTATTTTTGGCATAGTAAACGTGGTTGGCTCTTCCATTTCACGGGCATCGCACGCGGGAGCTTACACGCATGCAGGTCCGGAAATAGGTGTTGCTTCTACCAAAGCATTTACAGCTCAGTTATCTGTTTTAATGATGATAGCCCTTAAAATTGCAAAGGAAAAAGGTACGATCACTCCAAAGAAATATAATGATCTGTTGAGGGAACTGTCAGATATTCCTCAAAAAGTAGATGCTATTTTAAAAAGTAGTGAGTTGCTTAAAGCCATTGGCAAGAAATATAAGGATGCCCATAATGCGCTTTATCTTGGTCGTGGATATAATTTCCCTATCGCATTGGAAGGTGCCTTAAAACTGAAAGAGATATCATATATTCATGCGGAAGGATATCCGGCTGCGGAAATGAAACATGGTCCTATAGCCCTTGTTGATGAAAATTTACCCGTTGTTTTTGTGGCCACAAAAGATGAATACCACGCTAAGATCGTGAGCAATATCCAGGAAATTAAAGCACGGAAAGGAAAAGTCATTGCCATCATTTCTGAAGGAGATGATATTATCCCAACCATGGCGGATGATGTATTTTTTGTGCCTCAGGCAAATGAGATCGTCGCGCCACTTTTAAGTGTGATTCCTCTTCAATTACTTTCCTATTATATTGGAGTAGAAAAAGGATGTGATGTTGATAAACCCCGCAACCTGGCAAAATCTGTTACAGTGGAATAATCATTATCTAACCAATATATTACCTTAATTTAGACAATATGTTCAGCAGATTATTAAAATTTAATTCTTTTTAAAATCAGGGAATTGAATTCTATTTATGAAAAATATCATCCCGTAGATAATATGAATAAAATCATCAAACACCCCATCAATGAATTGGGTTATCTTTTTATAGAACCACCTTATCTTCCGAAAGGAAAAGATGAATATTATTTGCGCAACAGGCAAAATAAAAATGGGATCGATTACAGGCAATTAACCAGTTCTGAAAAAGAAATTCTGATCAGGAACGGCAATACTTCTGATGACTGGAGTAAAGTGTTTGTTTCAGGAGTTTTTGATCCGGTATTGGTAAAGAATAATAAATTTTTCGGCCTGGTACGTATAGGAAAACTTGAAGCCTATTACCTGGAATTTCACAATCTACGTATGCCTGTTGGCATTTACAACAGCACGATTATCAGTTGTGATTTTGGTGATAATGTTTGTATAGATAATGCGAATTATTTAAGCCATTATATCATTGGAAATGATGTGATGATCGCAAATATCAACGAACTTGCAACGACGAATTATGCCAAGTTTGGCAATGGCACATTAAAGGAGGGAGAAGACGAAAGTACACGCGTCTGGATGGAGGTAAGAAATGAAAATGGTGGAAGGAAAATCATTCCCTTCGCGGATATGTTACCGGGAGATGCCTGGCTATGGAGCAGCCATCCACATGATGAAAAATTACAGGAAAAATTAAAAGAATTTACTTCCAAAGAATCCGATCATAAACGCGGGTATTATGGTACCATAGGTGACCGGTGTGTCTTAAAGGATTGCGATATTATTAAAGACGTGATCATTGGAACGGATGCCTATATCAAAGGTGCCAACAAACTAAAAAACCTGACCATAAACAGTGACGAAGATCGCACGTCACAGATAGGAGAAGGCTGCGAAATGGTGAATGGAATCGTGGGATATGGATGCAGGATATTTTATGGTGTAAAAGCGGTACGGTTCATCATGGCTCCGCATTCACAATTAAAATATGGCGCCCGGTTGATCAACTCCTATTTAGGAAGCAACTCCACCATATCCTGTTGTGAGGTATTGAATTCATTGATCTATCCCAATCATGAACAACACCACAACAATTCATTCTTATGCGCTTCCTTAATAGAAGGACAGAGCAATATCGCCGCAGGAGCTACAATTGGCAGCAATCACAATAGCCGGGCAGCAGATGGAGAATTAGTGGCAGGACGTGGATTTTGGCCGGGGTTATGTGTCAGTTTAAAGCACAATTGTAAATTTGCCTCGTTCACGATATTATCAAAAGGAGATTTCCCTTATGAATTAAATATTCCCCTTCCTTTCAGTTTGGTTAGTAATGATATAGCCGCAAACAGATTAGTGATTATGCCGGGCTATTGGTTTATGTACAATATGTATGCATTGGCGCGCAACTCCTGGAAATTCAGGCACCGTGATATGCGAACTGTAAAAACGCACAAAATTGAGTACGATTTCCTTGCACCGGATACGATCAATGAAATGTTTGATTCTATTGAGCTTTTATCAAAATTAACCATCGATATTGATGGTGATGCCACTGTACCTCATTTTGAAAACAGCACACGCAAAACAGTTATTATAAAAGTGGAAGAATCCATCAGGTTATTTAAGGAATTGATCGCCTATTATGGAACTATGCAATTGATTAGTCATTATCAAACCAATAAATTCTCCTCCTTTGAGGAATTTAAGAAAAGCATTCCTACACGTATTTCCAGGAATGAATGGAAAAATATCGGGGGACAACTTTTCCCTGTTGCAGATGTACAGAAATTATTGGCAAATATAAAAGGAGATAAAATTTCCGGTTGGGGTCAGGTGCATGAATTTTATGAAAAGGAAGGAGAAAGTTATGAAAAAAATAAACTAATCCATGCCTATACATCTCTTCTGGAAAATGAGCACATAACTTCCAAACAATTGACGCCGGAATACTTCGGGAAATTGATCCAAAAAGCATTGGTTACAAAAGAGTGGATCAGTAAATCCATTTATGAATCCAGGAAAAAAGATTACGTGAATCCTTTCCGTACAATGATGTATGAATCACAGGCAGAAATGGATACAGTGGTTGGAAAAATTGAAGACAACCAATTCATTCAGTCACAATTTGAAGAACTTGAGCTGTTCAAAAAGGACGCATCTAAATTGCTAAAAAAAATCAACCAAATCCAAAAGGTTTCATAAATGCTAATCCTACAAATTAATTAAATAGGAATTTAAAATTACAGGTGGATTTATGGTTATGTACAGGGGTCAGAATTTAGAGTTCGAAGTTCAGAAACTTTGTGTAATTAGTGCCTAAAATTTGTGTTTTAAACTTTTAGTTTATTGGGATAAAACCAGGTATTTACTACTGAAACATTTTATCCTACTACCCACTACCTACTACCTACTACCCAAACCTATCTCAAAAACGACTCCACCGCTAATTCATATCCTTTCATGCCAAATCCAAAAATAGTTCCGGAACATTTAGCGGAAATATGCGAATACTTTCTGAATTCTTCCCGGTCTTCAATATTGGAAATATGAACTTCCACCACAGGAACGCGAACGGCAGCTACCGTGTCACCAATAGCTATGGATGTGTGGGTGTACGCACCTGCGTTTAGAATGATACCGTCCATATTCTGAGCTGATTTTTGGATCTCATTGATCAGTTCACCCTCAACATTACTTTGGAAATAATCAAAATCAATGGTTTCATATTTTTTCCGCAAACGAATAAAGAAATGCTCAAAGGTTTCAGTGCCATATACATCCACTTCCCTGGTGCCAAGAAGATTTAAATTCGGTCCGTTGATAATCGCTATTTTCATGACGTTGATTAGTTTAAAACAAATGTAAATAATAAATTCAGGTATGATTTATACAAGGCAAATATTAAAAGGCTTCCAATGATCATTCAATACGTTTATGATCCATCTTATTTAAAAACCATTACCCGTATAACAAACTCATTCTCCATAAATTCCGTACAAAGATAGTACCAGCACAAAAATGCCTTAGATCAACTGCTTTTTGAAAGTTGTTATTCTTAGTCATCATCCACTATATAAATAATTATACCATTTTGATTTATAAAATAGGCCAAAAACTATTTTGTAAATCTTAAAGGGTATTATACCGACACTAAAGCTGTTCGGACCATTTATAATTTATATTCGGTATTAATTATTTTCCGCCATCATCTTAAAGAAATCGTCGAATAAATATCTGCTATCATGGGGACCTGGTGTAGATTCCGGATGGTATTGTACGGAGAAAGCCGGGAGATTTTTTATCTTAATTCCTTCAATGGAATCATCGTTAAGATTTATGTGGGTTATCTCAATGTCAGGCCTGTTCTTCAATGCTTCTGCATCCACACCAAAACCATGGTTCTGTGTGGTTATTTCACATTTACCTGTGACCAGATTTTTAACCGGATGATTTAATCCTCTATGCCCGTGGTGCATTTTGAATGTAGGAACCTCATTTGCAATTGCTAATAATTGCTGCCCCAGGCATATTCCAAAGAAGGGTCTTTTATCTTTCAAGATCTTTTTAATGGTATCAACCGCATAATGCATCGGTTCCGGATCTCCAGGTCCATTACTTACAAAATATCCGGAAGGATTAAATTTTTTCAACTCATCATATGGCGTATTTGCATTGAATACTTTTACAAAAGCGCCTCTTTCCACGAAACAATTTAAAATATTTTTCTTAATCCCATAATCAAGAACAGCTACTTTGGTTTGACTATTCTCATCCCCAAGCGTATATGTTTCTTTGGTTGAAACAAAAGAAGCTAATTCCAGCCCGGCCATGGAAGGCACCTTCGCCAATTGGGCTTTCAAATCCTCTATATCTGTATTATCAGAAGATATAATACAGTTCATAGCACCGCAGTTCCGAACATGAATCACCAATGCACGGCTATCTATGCCATCTATAGCAACAATTTCTTGTTTTTCAAAATAATCCTGAAGAGAATTATCTGCAGCAAACCGTGAATATTGTTCTTCCAGATTTCTTCCGATTATTCCTTTTACTTTAATAGAGTCACTTTCCACTTCATTACTATTGATACCATAGTTACCTATGTGTACATTATTCATGATCACAATTTGTCCATAATAACTTGGATCGGTAAATACTTCCTGGTAACCGGTCATACCTGTATTAAAACAAATTTCACCTGTGGCAGTTCCTGTTTTTCCAAAAGATCTTCCGTGGAAAACATTTCCATCTTCCAGAATTAAAATAGCAGGTTTTGATTTTTGCATTTCAACCATGATTATACTTTTTTTGCAAATTAAAGAAATCGAAGGGAGAATAAAGGGATTATTCAACACAATTTCTAAACATTAGCAGATTATACAATTTACATTTTTCACTTAGTCCAGTACTGTCTGGTATAAAGCAGATATCGGTATTATACTTTTTGAACAGACAAAAAAAATGTCCCGGTTAAAACGAGACATTTTTTTTTATTATATTTTTTGCATTACTTAACGTCCTGCATTTAATTTATCCTGAAGTTCTTTGAACTCATCCCATTTGCCATCTGCAGCCAATTGGGCTTGTTCAGGCCAGCTAGTCGGATCCTGTGCATTGAAATGACCACCGGATTTTTCGAGAATATCTTTGATATCTTCTGCTTTACTTGCAGCAACATCAGCGAAAGTGATGATACCTGATTCTGCAAGCACTTCAGCCACTTTTGGTCCGATACCTTCAATTTTAGTCAGATCATCCGTTTCAGCTTTTGCTTCTTTAGCAGCCTTTGCAGGTGTTGCTTTCTCTGCTACTGCTTCAGTAGAATCAGTGGTCGCTTTTTTAGCTTTACCAGCTCTACGTGTTCTCTTAGCAGCAGTTTCTGCTTCTCCAACACCTTTACCGTAAATCTCGTTGTAATCTACCAATTCAATCATGGCCAGTTCGGCATTATCACCATGCCTTCTACCAAGTTTGATGATCCTTGTGTAACCACCAGGACGGTTACCAACTTTTGGGCTGATTACGTCGAACAATTCTTTGATCGCTTCTTTGTTTTGCAAACGACTAAATACGATACGACGCTGATGCGTTGTATTTTCTTTTGCCTTTGTAATTAATGGCTCTGCATAAGTGCGTAGAGCTTTTGCTTTTGCCAAAGTGGTTACTATTTTCTTATATTCAAATAACTGGCAAGTTAAATTGATCAATAATGCCTTTCTATGGCTCTTTGTTCTGCTTAGATTATTTACTTTATCTCCGTGGCGCATGACTGTTTTTTTTATAACCGCTGTACCGTGTCAGGAATTACAGGGTTTGTTTGATTGTTATATTAATTATGATTCGTCATCCAATTTTAACTTGCTCAAGTCCATTCCGAAATTAAGGCCTCTGTCATTCAAAACCTGCTCGATCTCACTAAGAGATTTTTGACCAAAGTTTCTGAATTTCATCAGGTCTTCCTGCTCGTACTGAACCAGTTCGCTTAAAGAATTGATCTTAGCTGCTTTCAGGCAGTTAAATGCTCTTACAGAAAGATCCAAATCTTCTAAAGGAGTTTTCAAAACTTTACGCATTTGCAGCGTTTGTTCATCTACAAGATCTTCTTTCTTTTCTTCTTTATTGTCAAAAGTGATATTTTCATCTGTAATGATCATCAGGTGCTGGATCAAAATCCTGGAAGCTTGTTTTACTGCTTCTTCCGGATGAATTGTTCCATCGGTGATTACTTCCATAATGAGTTTTTCAAAGTCAGTTCTTTGTTCAACCCTTGTATTTTCAATAGTATACTTTACATTTTTGATGGGCGTATAAATCGCATCAACTGAAATATATCCAAAATGTGAACTTTTCTCTTTGCTATCTTCTGCAGGCACATAACCACGTCCTTTAGCTATAGTAATTTCTATATCCAATTTAGCGGAGCTATCCATGGTGCAAATAAGCAATTCCGGGTTCATTACTTCGTAAGTAGCAGAAGCTTCCCCGATCATTCCGGCTGTAAATTCTGATTTGTTCTTTAAAGACAAACTGATTTTCTCTGTACCTGAATCCTGGTCTGTTTTCTTTTTAAAACGAACTTGTTTCAGGTTTAAAATAATTTCAGTTACATCTTCAGTGATCCCCTTGATCGTTGCAAATTCGTGATCAGCACCTGCTATGTTGATACCTACTATTGCATACCCTTCAAGAGAGTTAAGCAATACTCTGCGTAAGGCATTACCAATTGTTACACCATATCCTGGCTCTAAAGGACGGAACTCAAATTGTGCTTCAAAGTCTGTACTTTTTTGCAGAACGATTTTGTCAGGCTTTACAAAATTTAAAATGGCCATTATGTATTTAAATTTAAATGATTTTAAAAAATAAACTTCCCTTGCTCAATCAATTACTTACTGTACAATTCAACGATAAGTGATTCTTTGATGTTTTCAGGTACATGCTCTCTTTCAGGATAAGTGATGAAAGTTCCCTGCATGGTTGTTTCATTCCAGTCTAACCAACCAAATTTTGGATTTTTAGGCCTGAAAATGTCTGTCAGGTTTTTATTATGAGCTGTTTTAGCTTTAATACCAATCACATCACCCGGCTTCAATGAGAAAGAAGGAATATTTGTAACATCTCCGTTCACAGTTATATGCTTGTGCGATACCAACTGTCGTGCTGCTGAACGGCTTGGTGCAATTCCCATACGGTAAACCACATTATCCAGACGTGCTTCCAGAAGAACGATCAACAATTCACCGGTAACACCTTTACGGCTTACAGCCTCATTAAATGTGTTTAAGAATTGTCTTTCCAACAAGCCATAAGTATATTTTGCTTTTTGCTTTTCGCGAAGCTGAAGAGCATATTCACCAAGACTTTTACGCTTGCGTGCTGCTCCGTGCATCCCCGGAGGGTTGCTGTTTTTTGTTAACCATTTTCCGTTTCCGATAATTGGCTCTCCGAAAATTCTGGAGATCTTTGTTTTTGGTCCTGTATAACGAGCCATAATGTATATTTTGATTTTTTAGTGTCGGTGTTTCATCATTAAAAATCAAAAATTAATGAAACACCCGGTTAGAAATTGTAGACTTTAGATTTACGATTTTAGATTTATTTAAATCACAAACCAAATTCTACCTTAAATTATTAAAAAAATTTAGATTCTCCGTTACGGATTCAAATCCGCTATGGCAAATCTAAAATCGAAATTATACTCTTCTCTTTTTTGGAGGTCTGCAACCATTGTGCGGTAAAGGAGTGATGTCTTTGATCATTACAACTTCAATTCCTGATTGAGATAAAGATCTGATAGCACCTTCACGTCCTGATCCGGGGCCTTTAACAAATACGTCAACACGCTTTAAACCAGCATCCAATGCAACTTTAGCTGCATCTGCGGCGGCCATCTGAGCTGCGTAAGGAGTATTCTTTTTAGAACCTCTGAAGCCCATTTTTCCAGCAGATGACCAGGAAATAACCTGACCGGTTTTGTTGGTTAAACTAATAATGATGTTGTTGAAACTTGCAACAATGTGCGCATCGCCGTAGCTTTCTACTTTTACGATTCTTTTCTTTGAAGATGCTTTCGCATTTGATTTTGCCATAAAAAAATTCTTAGGTAATCTTTAAAAATGTATCCCGTTAAAAATTCTATCATCCTAACGGAACCGAACCCTTTCCTACTTCCGGCTTTGAGATATCTGGTAGGGATTCGAAATAGAAGCCTTATAAAAAAACGTTGAGTTGCCTGCATCATGCGGACAACTCAACGTCAATTTTTTTATTTCTTAGCCACTTTTTTCTTACCGGCAACTGTCTTACGCTTTCCTTTACGGGTGCGACTGTTCGTGCGGGTACGCTGACCACGCAAAGGCAATCCTTTACGATGTCTTAAACCACGGTAACAAGCAATATCCAATAAGCGCTTAATATTAGTCTGAACTTCACTACGTAAAGCTCCTTCAGTTTTGAATTCAGAACTGATGATGTTTCTGATAGCTGTTTGCTCTTCGTCATTCCACTGATTCACTTTCTTATTCACATCAACGTTCGCTTTCTCTAATATATAACGGGAGGTTGATGGACCTATACCATATATATAAGTAAGCCCTATCTCTCCCCTTTTGTTTTTTGGTAAATCTATACCGGCAATACGCGCCATAAAATTGTGTCTTTTTTAATGTTTAATTTTATTTTAATTCCCATTCGGGAACAGGAATATTATCCTTGTCTTTGTTTAAAGCGCGGATTCATTTTGTTGATTACATAAAGTCTTCCTTTTCTCCTCACGATCTTGCAATCAACGCTTCTCTTTTTTATTGCTGCCCTAACTTTCATTTCTTTTACTTTTTTTGTTTTTGTTGCTTTACGCTTAATTATTTATACCTAAAAATGATACGTCCCCTTGAAAGATCATAAGGACTCATCTCAACTCCTACTTTATCTCCCGGCAAAATCCTGATATAATGCATCCGCATTTTACCTGAGATGGTTGCCAGTATTTCGTGCCCGTTTTCAAGTTTAACCTTGAACATAGCGTTGGATAAGGCTTCCAGGATTGTTCCGTCTTGTTTTATTAGTGCTTGCTTGGCCATACTGTTTTTGGGAGCGCAAAGATAAGATTAAATATTTAATCCCGGGAAAAAAAATCAATCAATTTATCAAAAAATGCTAACTATTTCTTAAAGTAGGTAATTTTTGATATTTATTTTATCTTTGATGCTGTTACATTCTATAAATAAGTGCGCAAAATTACTCCATTCCTTTTATTTTAAATAATAATTTTCTACATTTACCGACAAACACCCATAATATGAAAACAATTATTTTATTTACCCTCTCTGCTCTATTCCTTTTCTCTTCCTGCCAAAAGGAAAACAGTACTCCGGAGGCTCCCAAAGAAAATACGAACTATATCAATGTTACTTCAGGCAGTAGTTGGGTTTATCAGGAAATAAATTCCTCCGGCTCCTCCGCTGTTAAATCTGATTATACGGTCACGGCCACTAGCCGGGACACTATGATCAGTAATAAGAGTTACCATATTTACAGTTTTTCCTATGGCGGTTTCAGGTACCTGAGCCTTAGTGGTAAAGATTATAATGAATTTGACACACTTCCTGGTGGTGGTTCAAAATATTTTGAGAGACTTTATTTAAAAAGCGGTGCCTCCGTTGGAACCACCTGGTCACAAAGTGAAAACCTAATGGTACAGGGAATTCAGTTACCGGTCAAACTGAATAATACAATAGTTGATAACGCACTTGTGAAAGAGGTTAATGGAAAATCTTATGATAAAGTGATTCATGTGAAAACCACGATTACTTCGGATCTTATTCCCTCCGCATCACTTACAACAGATATTAATAGTTATTATGCGCCCAATTACGGACTAATAGAAAATACATCAAAATTAAACCTCAACTTTTTGGGAACGGTGGAAAAGATTGATCTTTCAACCACGCTCAAATCTGCCACTTTAAAATAATCAGGTCAGGCTATCGGTGAGATGAACTTTAGTCATTTCCAGGAAATGATTTTGTAATTGATGAAGATAGATGGGTTCAAGAATTTGCCTTTTTTCATTTCTATACCAAATTTCATATTGCGTGAAATCATTTTGTTTAGGTGTTAAAATCCTAAAGGCATCTTTCATGTATTTAACAGAGCCATCCTCATTAACGACTTTTGAAAAATTCATTTTGAATAATCGCGCCTCATCTACGGGAATGGGCAAAAGATTCTCTCCTTTAAACCAAAAATCCTGGATACCGTTGTTTACACAGATTTCTTTTTCATCATTATTAAAGTCTGTTACTTCTCCCTGCCAGGCCTGGCCATCACTTTCTGCTAATACATAACAACCCTTTTTTAAATCGCTGAATTTGATCATGGACGGAAATTTTAATAATTTTAGAATGAATAATTGAAGATAACAAGATTTTTATATTATTTCAATTATAATTTAACCCGGGATTATTCAATGGATGTAATTAAAATCAGTCTATTAAATAACCTTTGTTTGACGAATATCTAAATCCAGGAAAAATACTTTTTGCATTCAAATGCATATCATACCATTTAAATGGATTAAAATTTTACCCTTTCTTAAAAACCGGAAACCATTCCATTAAATTTTTTTTATATTTATTTCAGTAATTGTAACCAAGTATACCTTGAAAATACGGTACCAAATGAAAAAGCCAATCTGAGCCTGAATTATAACATCAAAGGCTTCAATATTTTTCTGAGGAATAATTATTTTGGAGGTGTAACAGAACCAACAAATATTATAGAGAATCAGCAATTCTTTAATCCGCGTCCTGTAATCAATATTTCATTCGGCTATAAACTAACACCTGCGATAAATGTGGTAATCGGATCAAATAATCTTCTTGATGTAAATCCTGAAAAGATTTCTATTCCGGCAAACAGTGGAAGCGGACAATATATTCATTCACGCGGAGCTACTTAATTTGGATTTAACGGAAGGTATATCTTTGGAAGGATAGAGATTAGTTTGTAAATAGCATTTTTTACCTTTTTTATAATTATAAAGCCACCAAAATTTGGTGGCTTTATAATTATAGCTTTCGGCACCGTATTCCTGGATAAAATATATTTTGAAAGAGGATGCACTTTCCAAAAGTTTATTCAAAGTTGTTGATTTCAGGTTAGACGGCTGAGTACTTTTGGAAAGTTTAATGAGATTTGACCTGGACCTAAAGATTATCATCCCGGAACTGTGAAACTCGCAGTTGTCGGCACCGTCAGGTCAGACAGCGGGCAAAATTTAAAACTCCTTTATAACGGAAAACCACGTTACTTAAAAAACAAAAAGGTTGGAAAACCGGGTGGCTAACATAGCCGGTCTGACCTGCGGTGCCGGCCTAGACCCAAAATCTTCGATCTGGCCCCCTACTCCGCCCAGCTCATCACATAATTTTCATCTTCAATTTCCAAAGCCTGTTTCGTTAATTGCAACGGATGAAATGTGTCAATCATCACAGCTAATTCCCCGGTTTCTTTCATACCAATACTTTTTTCAACGGCTCCGGGATGTGGTCCATGAGGAATGCCACCGGGATGCAGCGTAAGCATACCACGCGTAACATGTTTACGACTCATAAAATCGCCATCCACATAATACAGTAATTCATCACTGTCTATATTACTGTGATTATAAGGAGCAGGAATTGAATCAGGATGATAATCATACAAACGGGGCACAAAGGAACAAATCACAAAATTGTGCGCCTCAAATGTTTGATGCACAGGTGGTGGCTGATGAACCCGGCCTGTAATTGGTTCAAAATCATGAATGGAAAATGCGAAGGGATAACAACAGCCATCCCAACCCACTACATCAAACGGATGATGCAGGTAATGAATCGGATACATGACTCCTCTTTTCTTTGTCATGATTAAAAAATCACCTTTTTCATCTATGGTATGTAAGTTTTCCGGTGCGCGGATATCCCGTTCACAAAAGGGTGAATGCTCCAGCAACTGCCCATAATTGCTCAGGTATCTTTTAGGATAACGGACAGGGCTAAACGATTCTACGATCAATAAACGGTTCTCTTGTTTATCAAACTCAACCTGGTAAATAGATCCCCGGGGAATCACCAGGTAGTCACCATATGCAAAAGGGAGTTCTCCATATTGGGTTTTTAATTTGCCGCTTCCTTCATGCACAAAGATCACCTCATCTGCATCCGCATTTTTATAAAAATAATCATGCATACTTTCTTTTGGCGCTGCCAGGGAAATATGGCAATCATTATTGACTAAAATTGGTTTCCGGCTTTTTAAATAATCATTTTCCGGCTTTATTTTAAACCCCTGAAAACTGCGATGCTTCAACATTTTCTCCTCTGCTACCTCCGGCATCACATTAAAAGGATCGTCTGTTTTAATGATTTGAGTTGGTGGATGAGTGTGGTATAACAAGGACGAATCAGAAGAAAAACCTTCTGTAGAAAAAAGTTGTTCTGAATATAAATCTCCATTGGGTTTTCTAAACTGTGTGTGACGCTTATGGGGAATAGAACCTAATTTATGATAGTGTGGCATTCCTAAAAATTTGAATAATTGATAAGTTGATATTCTACAAAACAAGCCCTTAAAATAAATTTTGAATATTACTTTACGTGCATTGTAAAATTACGGATTAAATGGCAACAGTAAAAGAGTAATATGGCGCTTCTGACCTTCCTGATAATTGAAGTTCATGAACAGGAGAATCCGGATAAAATCATTACCTGAAACTAATTTTAAAATAAATCTACACTATTCGGTCGCAAGAATTAACAGCCAAAATAATAAAAGACTTATTCATCTTTTATTGATAAAAATATATTTAAATTTGTATTGGCTTCCGTTTTTACCCTAATTAAACGATTTGCAAAAGTTAGCGTATCCCATTAGAATTCTTTTCTGAATGGGGAGGTAAAAGAAAAAGAAGAATTCATAGTTAAGCATAACAACTCATAATAGTAAGGACAACCGAACAGAATACGATCTCTCCCTATATATACTGCAAAATAAATTTTTAATGAAGTAAACCCATTATTATGAGTCACCACAATACATTCCTGACTTTGCAAGGTTATGCCGGTATCATTTCCTTTGCTGCGGGCATTCTTGTTGTAGCCGTCGTATTATTCTTAATGATTACTTCATCCATTCCTGAAGATAAAACCTCCGTTATCAGTAAAGTCTATAAAATTAGGGGTCGTTATTTTTTTGGTTTGATCATCGTTTTGGCCATTGCTTTAATTTTCTCTCTTCGGTTGCTGCCCTACCCCCGTTTTCAAAAGGAGGCTGATGAAACAGTCACTGTGGTGGGCATGCAATGGATGTGGAAAATGCATTCGGGAAAATCGCATAAAAAACCGGATGATTTTGACGGATCCACCGAAATTACCCTGCCGGCAAATAAAATAATAAAGTTTATAGTTACTTCCGCCGATGTGAATCACAATTTTGCAATTTATAATAACCATGGTGTTTTACTGACACAGGTTCAGGCAATGCCTCAGTACAAAAATGAACTTCAATATGTTTTTACGCAAAAGGGAGATTATGCCATTTTTTGTCTGGAATATTGTGGGATGGCACATGGATTTATGATGGGAAAAATTCGCGTTAATTAAATTTCTAAAAACAGGCTATGTTACAATTACAACCTTTGGAATATAAAAATCAAAAGAAGCTTGCAATAATCTGGAGTGTTACATTTTTAATTCTTTTCCCCGTATTAATAACCCTTGGTCTTTTGATGCGCCTGAACCAGGGAGAAATGTATAAAATCTCCTACGATACTTTTTATTCTTTAATGACCCTGCATGGTTTAGGCATGGCAGGCACCTTATTCAGCATTGCTTTTGCCGCTTTGTGGTTTCTGATTGCCACGCGATATACAAAACTGAATATCAAAGTGGGATATTTTGTTTATTTCACCATATTAATTGGTGTTATCGGATTAACAATCGCCACTTTAATTGGAAAATTTGGCGCCGGCTGGTACCTTTTATATCCTTTACCCTTTAAGGGTGCCAACTGGGCTTCCTGGTCAACATTACTGGCAATCATATCGCTCATTGTTTTGGGTGTTGGGTGGCTGATAGGTATTTTGCATTTGTTGTATTCCCTGACAAAAAAATATGGAGGTTTTACCAATTTATTGGGATGGCAATATTTAAGAAAAAACGGTGTGAAAGAAGAAGATGAACTCCCACCAATCATTCTCATCACCACGGTCAGTCTTGTTCCGGGTGTATTTGCCTTTCTTGCCGCTGCGGTTATGCTAATCATGTATCTGCTGCAATATTTTGAACCCACCTTACGTTTTGATCCGCTTCTTCTAAAAAACATGACCTTCTTTTTTGGACATACACTAGTCAACATCACCTTATATTGTGGTGTAGGCTGGGTGTATGCTCTTTTACCGGAATTTACCGGACGTAAATGGAAAACAAACAAGGTAGTGGTCTATTCCTGGAATGCCACTTTTGTTTTTATTCTGTTTGCTTATTTCCACCATTTATATATGGACTTTGCACAACCTGTATCTATGCAATATGCCGGGCAGATAGCTTCCTATTTAAGTGCTGTTCCTGCAACGGTGGTTACTATGTTTGGCATAATTGTCCAGTTTTATCATTCCAAAATTAAATGGGGAATTATTCCTTTGATGTTTTTAATTGGCGTAGCCGGTTGGGCTATCGGCGGTTTTGCAGCAGTTGTGGATTCTACGATCGCCATCAATAAGGTACTTCATAATACTTTATGGGTACCGGCTCATTTTCACACCTATATGCTATTGGGAATTGTCCTTTTTATTTTTGTCTTTTTATTCTATTTATTCTCCGGAACAGGAAACCAGGATGGAGGTACTTTAGCAAAGACCGGGTTCTGGATTTTTGTAGCAGGAGGACATGGTTTTTTAGCCACTTTCTATCTTGGCGGTATGTATAGCATTCCAAGAAGATTTTCAGATTACGCCGGAATTGAAATAGAAAGTGTACATAAGACAGGTGCTCTTCTTGCAGAAATATCCGTTTGGCTTATTTCATTACTGATCATTGGACTCCTTATTATGTATATTTCTTTATTTGCAAAACTTCTCAAACGAAAGACTTCTCCTCCCATCGGGTAAGATCTAAATAAAGGAAGCGTCTTTCTGCAATAAGGGCACACTATATCAGAGACTCCAAAAAAGAAAGAATATGAAAAAAATATTGATCCCCGTTTTTTCCTTTCTCATTTGCTTTTTAGTCATTTGGAAATGGACTCATGGATTTAGTGCTTTTACAATTTTTTCTTATACTTTAAATGAGGCAGGAGCCACTCCCAGGGAGTTCCCGGAGATACAATTGATTGACCAGGACAGCAACACTTTCAAGATAAAGGACAAACACAAATACGTGCTGATGAATTTTGTGTATTTAAATTGTCCCTATGTATGCCATAAGATTAACAACCGGATAGAGAATATCTATCATTTAGCAGACCCGGAAATTGTTCCTTCACAATTGGAATTCGTAACGATAAGTTTTGATTTAAAAAATGATGATATTATTAAAATAAAAAAATACAGCAGATATTTTACAGCAGATATTAAGGGTTGGACCTTTGCTTTACCTGATCATTTAAATCAAGATGACTTCAACAAATTTCTTCGTAAAACGGGAGTATGGGTTTACCAGATTCCTGAAAGCGGATTAATCAATCATTCGATTTATCTGTTTCTTATTTCTCCCGAAAATAAAATTATTAAAATATTTGATCCTGCCAGGGAAGATGACCAGGAGATCATTGAACAACTCTATTCATGTTTAAAAGAAAAAAAGATATAACCTTTCTGCTAATAGTTGTACTGCTATTCTTCATGCTATCTGTACTATTTAATGAATGGCTTTCAGCGACTATGCCACGGCATCAGCTCATTCAATTACCTGCTTTATTTTTGCTGGGAATTATTTTGGGTAATTATTTTTCTTCTTTGAAAATGAATGACACGTCCCTGGGAATAGCGGCGCTTATTTTTATTATGAGTTCACTGATCTTTTGGATGCTACCCCACTCCATCGACTATGCGGTTATTAATAAACCTTTCAACAGGATCATGCATTGGAATATGCTCTTCGCCGGATTTTTATTAAGATTGGTTTTAAGAAATATGCTATTTGAGATAAAAATATTGTTCCTGGGAATGTTATCCGCTATGGTTTTGGCCACAGGTATTGCTTTAAAAGTATTTGATATTCTCCTTTGCAGTTCCTTTGATATCTATCAGCAAAAAGAAACAGGGTTGTATTTAATCATTGCCGGTTTCGTATTATTTATAATAACTTTTTTGTTCTTTTTTAAACCGGAAAAAGCGCCTAACCGGAATAAACTAAATATTAGCAAAATATAGCTCATCTACCATTTGCTATAATCTTCGAAATCATTTAATGGTTTTCCTAAATGAACAGTAGCTGG
>JBBSUB010000054.1:0-20884 GCA_038235345.1 Chitinophagales bacterium | reverse complement strand
TGGCTTTAGGTACTATCATTAAAACCAAATATTTTTTGAAGTTTTTAATTCTTCTTAACTTCGCTTTTGCAGAGAGAAGGCAAACTGCGATTGTTCGACAGTATGTCTATCTTGTGTAGCGTCAGCAAGTTCTGGCGCTATTTTTTTTCTATCAGCTTCTGCGAAGCTGTGCAGAGAGAAAGGCACCTGCTCCTGTTCTCCAGTATTAACATTTTCATTGTCACATTTAATACCGTAATTATCATCATAAACCTCATCTTTTTTCCACAATGAATAGATGATAACTAATAACTTTTTTTGGACAGCTACATAGCCTTTCATTTTCATACCATTCCTGTTGAATGTTCGCTCAAAAAGCTGAACGAAAGGTCTTTGATTGTATCTAACAACATTAAAGGCCGGCATGTGTAAAATGCGTCTTATTCTTGAATTTCCCTTCTTAGAAATACGGGTTTTGCCTATATGCTTGCCAGATTGATTTTCTATTACATCATATCCACTGTAACTGACTAGTTGTTGTTTGTTTTTAAATAAAACAAAGCCATTAGTTTCGGCCAATACCACTGCAACAGTTAGTAATCCCAATCCTTTTATTTTACAGATGTTCTCCACTTTTCTTGCTACTTCCCCGTCCTGCTTAATATGCTCCTCAATAGCTTTCTCAACGGCAATTATCTGTTGATTCAAGTGCTGAATAGAAGTCTTTAACTGGCTGATTACAAGTGAGTTTTGATACATACCGTGCTCACATGCATGGAGTTGATTATTAAGTTGAGTTTTGAACTCCTGGAGGGACTGCTGCTGACGGGTCATTGCACGTAAACAATAAAAGTATTCTCCCATTGGCTCCCAGAGATCAAGGGCTTGCTCGGCTCCCATCCGGGATAAACCTTGTGCATCAATCTTGTCATTTTTACTTTTTAAGCCGGTAGCTTGTAAATATTTTTTAGCCTTATTAGGTAATATAATAGAAACATTGTACCCTTTCTTGAATAAATAGAAAGCACAATTTTCATGATATATTCCTGTGGCTTCCATGCATATAAACAAGAGGATTTCTTTTTGTTTATGATGCTTCCTGATCCATTCATCCAGTCCAGTAAAACCTGCAGGGGAATTAGTGAATTTACGACTGGATTTGGCTGTTACTTTTTGTGATTTGTCTATAACACTTACGCAAGCATGAAATTCTTTGCTCGAAATGTCTAGCCCAATTGAATATTTTAACATCTTTTCCAATTTTAAAAGGGACCTCCCTTCGGCCTTAGCTCATAATATTATACAACATTATTGTACTTTTGACAATATGTTTAAGTACTATTCTGGCTTATAAAAGGAGAAACTAAAAGCAGATTTTCCTAAAGCACAACATCGTAAAACGTGTCTAGCCCACAAATAAGTTACTGCTTTAGCTCCCAGGTTAATAATAACTTCAAAGATATGAGCCCAGGATGCGTAGGACAGGTAGATCTGGGCTGAATGGGCTTCCTGGGTGATCTGCGCATTTAATACTTTGCAAAGTGTGTCACTTAATCGATTTGTGTTCATTTTTATTTCATTTTATAATTCCTTAATAAAATGATTTGGCACAAATACGGAACCAAAAAAACGACTGATTATGTTCCGGCGAAAAGATGGATAATTTAAAACTCAGGAAGGTAGACCGGATTTAAAAATAAATCCTGATCCGCGGAAATCCTTCTTTGGTTATAAAAATAAAAAAGCCAGTCGTATTATCGACCGGCTTTTTTAAAAGTATGTGTTGAAGAAAAATTATTCTATAAACCTATTATGGGAAAATACCCAATTCAGCATAAGATGTAGCTACTTTATTGATAGCACAAACATACGCCGCGGTACGCATATCCGGAATGGAAGGATTTTTTTGCAAAATATCGACAATTTCTCTTGTGGCGGCTATCATTGTTTCTTCGAGTCCGCTTCTAACCAGGTCAACCTCTTCCGCTCCTTTTAGTATAAATTCTCTGTCTGAAGGATCAATTTTTTTACCTGTAAGTCCTTCTATCTGGGTTACAATATGATTATTCATGTTCTCATCAAATCTTTTTTCCAAACGTCCGTAACGTACGTGGCTGAGATTTTTTAGCCATTCAAAATAGCTCACGGTAACTCCACCGGCATTCAGATACATATCAGGAACGATTAAAACACCTTTAGCATTTAAGATCTCATCTGCTTCGGGCGTGAGAGGTCCATTAGCAGCTTCTCCAACAATTTTTGCTTTTACTCTATCTGCATTTTCTCCATTGATAACATTTTCCAGAGCAGCGGGAATAAGGATATCACATTCCATTTCCAGGGCTTCGCCTGTCTTTTCAAAATTTTCAGCTCCCGGAAAGTCAAGGATAGAGCCCGTTTTTTTTCTGTGAAGGAATACCTGTTCCACATCCAAACCACTATAATTTTTTATAGCACCTTCATATTCGGCGATTCCAACTATTATAGCGCCTGCCTGTTGAAAAAACAAGGCGGCATGGTAACCCACATTTCCCATTCCTTGCACACATATTCTTTTTCCTTTCACACCAAGTTCTAATCCTGATTTCTCCATAAGAGTAGGCATATTGCAGATTTCACTTAATCCATAAAATACACCCAGGCCTGTTGCTTCTTTTCTTCCTCTTACGCCACCTTGTGAAACGGGTTTCCCTGTCACGCAACCTGCCGCGTCAATATCACCGGGACGCATAGCAACGTATGTATCCAGTATCCAGGCCATTTCTCTTTCACCTGTTCCATAATCAGGAGCAGGTACATCGGTGCCTGGCCCAATAAAATTTTTCTTGATAAGCTCTGCTGTATAACGACGGGTTATTTTTTCCAGTTCATACGGTGTATACTCACGTGGATTAATTTTAATACCTCCTTTAGCTCCTCCAAAAGGAACATTTACAATGGCGCATTTATACGTCATTAAAGCCGCAAGTGCCATTACTTCATCCTGGTTCACCGCATTACTAAAACGTACTCCTCCTTTACAAGGGGTTTTATGATGGGAGTGCTGTACCCGATATGCTTCTAATGTCTCAATAGCACCGTTCTCTCTTTTTATAGGGAAACGAATCTGGTAAACACTATTACACTGTTTAATTAATTGGAGAATGCCTGAATCCCAGTTCGTAAAAACTGCTGCTTTATCAAAGCTTTTTTCAACGTTGTGGAAAAAACTGTATTCTACTTTTGAGGACATAGTTGTTATTTTTTTTTAAAAAGGATGAATTATGAGGTGAGATTTATTTTACCTTTTAGATACTTTGTCAAATTTTTTCTTTTTTAGAAATTTTTATATCTATCCGCACAAGATAAAGGAACAAGGTAACAAGAATAAGTAAACAAACGGCCATTACCACATATATTTTACCGTTACTCCGCATGGCTGAATCGATAGTCGGTGCTATATTATTACCAGTGGTTTGAGCTGTGGTAATAAAGTGAAACATGAGCAGGGCAATGGTAAAGTAATATCGCCTGGAAAGAATTTTAATCATTAATTATATTTTTATTGAGAAGCAAATCATATCTTATTTTAAGGTTGGTGATCCATACGCCAAGTAGAGTCCAGCCAATTACAGCCGGCCAGAAGATCATTCTCATGCCAGGAGTAAGACTATCGCCACCTAGGGCCGGATTTCCACCACTTTCTGCGCCTTCCATTCCGCCGGGATGAAGCGACTGAACCAGTCTTGGTAAGATCATAATGAGAGGAATGTAAATGAAATAAGCAAAAATATTATAAACACCGGCTACTCGTGCTCTTTTATCCATATCAGTCATGGACCCACGTAAAACTACATAAGCAAAATAGATTAATACAGCGATAGCTGCAGCCATTTGCTTTGGATCATTGCTCCAGGATTCACCCCAGGTATATTTTGCCCATATAGCTCCGGTTACCAAACCCAAAACGCCGAAAACAATTCCGGTCTTGGTCATTTCGGAAGCAATAATATCATATTTGAGATTTTGCGTTCTTAAATAAGCGATGGAGTACCCAAGTGCTACAGTCATCAGTGCCATTTGACCAAACCACATAGGGACGTGGAAGAAGAAATTGCGTATACTTTCGTAGAGATTCCCAACCTTTGGTACGTAAACTAAAAAACCGGCAGTGAAGGTGAAAAGTAAAAAAACGATACAGACAATTTTCCACCATTTTAATTTCATGATTATTTTTTTTAAAAAATTGACATTCAAATCAAATTTCTGAATACAAAATTAGAACTAATTATTGATTTGGTCTTTTAGGATTTAGAAATTTACTTATGTAACATCAAAGGGCCTTTCAGGGTTTTATTCTAAGCATAAATAATAAAAAACTTCCAGTTTTCCCCGTATGTGCATTAACTATTTTAGAGAATTTTTAAACGAATTGGGAACATTCTCCCTTACATTATTCCTTCCATAGAAATGGGAACAAAACAATTGCCAGTACAACAACCATTAAATTAAGACCGGTCAACAAAAGGGAAATTTGTAATAATGCTCCCTTCTCGAAAACTTCACCAAAAGCTGACTTCGATAACCGGATCAATAAAAGCAATTGAGGGATGATTAATGGAAATCCGAGAATGGCCATGATCGCAGCATTCTGCTGCGCTTTGGCTGCAATGGCCGCCATAAGTGTAAATACCAGACTCAGGCTAAATCCTCCCAGGGATGCGATTGCAATAAATTCCCATTGGTTTGAAATCGGGTTACCTAATAGAAATCGAAATAAAATTAAACTGACCAATGTCATCAATAACATAATAATGGAACTGTAGATCAATTTAGCAACAATAAATTCTATTGGACCGGAAATAGAATGAAAGTAAATCATGCGGCCCCTGCCTTCCTGGAGAAAACTTTTAGCAACTGCATTTACGCATACAAATAATTGAATCATCCAGAAAAGGCCGTTATAGACTACTGCATTAGGCCTTCCCATAGCAAGATTGAGTACAAATATCGTAGAGGCAACATATAAAAGAATGCCATAGAAGGTATGTTGCTGGCGAAGTTCCAGCAAGAAATCTTTTTTTAATAAGGTAAGAGTTTTGGACACTTAATAGGATTCGTTTTAAAAGACAAAGTATCGATGCAAATTTCTCAATTATAGATAAATGAATGAGGATGAATATTCCGAAATATAGGGATTTACTGTGGATTATCCTCCGGTTTGATCGCTGCGCAAACTCTGCACCTCGGCTCATAAATATCTTTTTCACCCAAAAGAACCCGTTCTTTTTTATTTGTTTTTCGATAACTCACATTCGCGATATTGCCACATACCACACAGATTGCATGTAATTTCGTGATATAATCCGCTACCGCTAATAAATTAGGCATTTGCCCAAAAGGTTTTCCCTGGAAGTCCATATCCAGTCCCGCGACGATTACCCGCATTCCTTTCATGGCCAACTTTTCACAAACATCCGCTATCTGGTCATCAAAAAACTGCGCTTCATCAATGCCAACTACATCTACATCCTGCGCCAATAATAGAATGGTTTGGGAATTATCGATGGGTGTTGAATTAATTCTATTCTCATCATGACTCACAATTTTTTCAGCATCATACCGCGTGTCCATGGAGGGTTTAAATATCTCCGCTTTGAGATTTGCAATCTTTACTCTTTTTAGCCGCCGGATGAGTTCTTCTGTCTTGCCGCTGAACATACTGCCGCAAATTACCTCTATCCACCCACGTCTTTCACCCCGGAAATTAGGTTCAATGAACATTTTTTGTATTTAATTATAATTTCAATTTGTAACTTAGCCCGAATTGCAAGGTTAAAATGTTTTTTTGTCAAATCAAAAACAAACATTTTCTTTCGTCTTATTTTTTAATATTTTTTACTTTTATATATGCAAAGAGTGTCCACACTCCTAAAAAAAATCCAGCAGCAATTAGATAATCAGTCATCTACGGAGTCATTGCTGCAAACCGTCCAACTTTTACAAGCTGAATTAATACAACATCTTCCGGTAGTATCTGCTCCTGTATCGGATAGGGTAGCTGTTATAATGCCCCGGTTTATTACCTTATCAAGCCCGGCGAATAGTGAAGAATCTGCGATGGAGCATACTGAAGAAAAGGAAGAGAAAGTTCTTGAAACGTTAAAGGTGGATGAGAAAGAGATTGAAGAAGAATTAGAACAAATAAAGAGAAGTGAAGAACAAATGAAAGCACGGAAAGCTAGTGGCAGACCGCAATTCTTATTTGATCCCATGGAGGATGTGCCTACTTTGGCCCATCAAAATCCTGTTTCTAAAGATGATAAAATTAATACGGATATTTCAGGCTTTGATTATCCACAATCACTCAATGATAAACTGAAAGAGGTAAAAATTGAATTATCCCAGTCTTTGACAAGTGCGCCAATAAAAGATTTGAAAAAAGCAATTGGTGTAAATGACCGTTTTCTTTTTATCAATGAATTATTCCGTGGAGATGAGGCAATGTATGAGCGAAGCATCAAAACGATTCAAAACTTTTCTATCTATGCTGAAGCGGAATTCTGGATCAGAAGAGAACTTAAAGTAAAAATAGGATGGGTAGATTCAGATCCCGTTGTAAAGCAATTTGATCAATTGGTTAGACGAAAATTTGCCTGACGGATTTTTCAAACGACTATTTCTGAAATATTTTTATTCAGATTTCGCCTGCTTTCAGAAACTTACATTTTAAAGATCCTGTTTGGCATGGAAGAAAATCCTGATTAACCCACTATCACATGCATTTTGTACATGGATGCTAAGAATCACCTATCAGGAAAACATATAGGGGAACAGCATTTTATTTATCTTCTTCTTCTCCGAAAAGAGCTTCATTATTTTTCATGAGGTCTTCCATATTCCGGTCATTATCAATCAGCCCTTTTTCTTCCAACATTCGCATATCTTTTGCGTCTTTTAAAAATTCCGATGCAAAAATAAATTCATTCAACATTTCATGCTTACTGAAAATAATTTCTTTATTTGTTCCGGTCCATTCTTTTTGGCCCTGGTTTAAGTAAAGGATATTTTCACCTATCTCCATCACACTATTCATATCGTGTGTATTAATAATGGTGGTCATATTGTTCTCCTTCGTGATCTCATGAATCAATTTATCAATGATCATACTGGTTTGTGGATCCAGACCGGAATTTGGCTCATCACAAAAAAGGTATTTCGGATTTAATACAATTGCCCGTGCAATGCCTACACGCTTCATCATGCCACCGCTTATTTCCGACGGGAATTTTTTATTGACCCCTGTAAGGTTCACTCTTTCCAAAACGTCATTGATCCTGGAAAGTTTTTTTGACCGGCTCCATCGGGTAAACATATCCAATGGAAATTTTATATTTTCCTCTACCGTCATACTATCAAAAAGTGCTGACCCCTGGAAGAGCATTCCGATCTGTTGCCTCAATTCTTTGCGCTCCTCTTCCGGCATACCGGGCAAATCATGACCGTCAAATAAGATTTCTCCTTTATCCACTTCAA
The DNA here is from genome assembly GCA_038235345.1 of Chitinophagales bacterium. Classification (GTDB taxonomy): domain Bacteria; phylum Bacteroidota; class Bacteroidia; order Chitinophagales; family Chitinophagaceae; genus Ginsengibacter. The sequence goes on along the minus strand of JBBSUB010000054.1, from coordinate 13,390 downwards.
ATAAGCCAACCATACATTTCTGTAAAACAGTTTTTCCACTTCCGCTTGTACCTATAATTAAATTCGTTTTACCGGTTTCCATTACAGCACTCACGTCTTTTAATATTTCTTTATCCCCAAACCCTTTAAAAATATTTTTTAATTCAATCATGATACATTTATTATTATCCTCTTAAACCAGGTAGGATTTGTTTTATAAAAGAAAAAAAGCAAGGATATAATCTGCAAACAAAATCAGGACACAACTGGTAATAACAGCCGTGGTACTGGCCTTGCCAATTTCCAGTGCGCCACCTTTTACGTTATATCCATAAAAGGAAGGAACACTGCTTATGATGAAAGCAAAAGTGTACGCTTTGGCAATGGAAAACCAAACATTCTTTGCAGTAAAACCCAGTAATAAACCCCGGTCGAAAGCATCTGAGGAAATTATTCCACCCATACTGCCCGCTAATCTTCCTCCATAAATTCCTAAAAACATAGCCAATACTACCAACATTGGTATCGTGAGCAATGCTGCAAGAATTTTGGGCATTACGAGGTACGATCTTGTATTGATACCCATTATTTCCAGCGCGTCTATTTGTTCGCTCACACGCATATTTCCAAGTTCTCCGGCTATCTTGCTTCCAACAACACCTGCCAGAACAATACATACAAGTGTGGGTGCAAATTCCAATATAACCGTATCGCGTACTACCTGGGCAATTGTTTCTACGGCAATTAACGGGCTGGTGAGTTGATAAGCGGTTTGCACAGTACTTACCGCACCCATGAATACAGAAATAATGGCTACAATTCCAAGGGAACCGATGCCTATTTCTACCGATTGGTGCATGAACTCTTTCCAGTACATTCTGAAGTTCTCCGGTTTTGTGAACATGCCTTTGATCATCAGAAAATAGGCTCCGACTGTTGTGAATAATTTCATTTTTACTTAAAAATTTTAATCAGAATTCAATTATTCAGAATCTGCTTTTTTAACTCTTTTCCACCTGCTTTTTTTCGCAGGTTCGGTTTCCTCCTCCAGATTATTGCGTTGACTTTTAATCTGCGCATCTACTACCGCTACCAGAACCATGTTATAAATACTTCTTACCTGGCTGCCCAGTTGCAAAATGTGTACTGGTTTGCGAAGTCCCAATAAAATAGGCCCGATTGTATCAGTTCCCCCTACTTCATGGAGAAGATTATACGCAACATTCCCCGCAGCAAGATTTGGGAAAATTAATACATTCACATCTTTGTTGACTAATTCACTAAATGGATAATTATCTCTTAAAATCTCTTTATTGAAAGCCAGATTCGCTTGAATTTCCCCGTCAATGATCAGTGTAGGGTCCTTTTGTTTAACAATCTCCCTTGCCCTTGCTACCAGTCTGGCTTCGGGGGAATTACTACTCCCAAAATTAGAATAGCTTAACATAGCGATGCAGGGAGTGATGCCAAAATGTTTAACTTCTTTCGCAACCATCAGGGCAATATCAGCTAACTCTTCGGAGGTAGGATTGAAATTTACGGTGGTATCTGCTAAAAATAAAGGACCTTTTTTGGTCATGATGATATACATCCCGGCCACCTTTTGTGACTGATTTTCCAACCCGATAATTTGTAAAGCCGGACGAATAGTGTCCGGATAATTTTTTGAAAGTCCGGAAATCATCGCATCAGCTTCCCCCGTTTCCACCATCATACAACCAAAGTAATTCCTGTCCTTCATTAATTTGGTTGCTTCATAAGCGTTGTATCCTTTTCGCTGTCTTTTAGAGAAAAAGATTTCTCCGAATTCATTTCTTTTTTCTTTTAATGCTTCATCCTTCGGATCGATGATAGGCATGTCGCCCAAATCAATTCCGCCCTTTTCTGCCAACGCCCTGATCTTTTCAACATTACCGATTAAAATAGGAAATGCGATTCCTTCTTCCGCAGCAAGTTGAGCGGTCTTTAATATCTTCTGATTTTCCGCTTCCGCAAAAACAACCCTTTTTGGATTCTTTCTTGCTTTGGCTCCTATAGCTCTTAAAAGTTGATTATCTATTCCAAGACGTTCATTTAATTCTACCTCATACGCTTCCCAGTCTGTAATAGGAGAGCGGGCAACACCACTTTCCATCGCTGCTTTGGCAACTGCCGGGGCAACGGTGGTGAGTAACCTGTTATCCAGTGGTTTTGGAATGATATAATCCGGGCCGTAAACTATATTCTTTTCGTTGTAGGCCATCATTACAATATCCGGAACAGGTGATTTAGTGAGTTCAGAGAGTGCTCTAACGGCAGCTAACTTCATTGCTTCATTTATTTGAGTAGCTCTCACATCCAATGCGCCACGGAAAATATAAGGGAAGCCCAAAACATTATTGACCTGGTTCGGATAATCACTTCTTCCGGTTGCCATAATTAAATCCTTCCGGGCAGCGGTAGCTTCCTCATAAGTAATTTCAGGATCAGGATTGGCCATAGCAAAAACGATCGGATTTTTGGCCATGCCTTTCACCATTTCCCCTGTTACAACATTTCCTACGCTCAATCCAACAAAGACATCCGCCCCCTTTAAAGCCTCAGTTAGGGTGAGTTTATCATTTTTTGATGTTGCAAAAGGACGCCTGGCTTCTTCTAAATTCTCTCTATTGGCATGAATGATTCCTTTTCGGTCAAACATCATAAAATTTGCTGGATTTGCGCCTACTCCGACATATAATCGAACACATGCCATAGCAGCTGCACCGGCTCCGTTCACGACAAATTTTGCTTTCTCAATTTTTTTCTTTTGTATATCCAGCGCGTTCAGCAGTGCTGCTGCACTGATGATGGCCGTGCCATGCTGATCATCGTGCATGACAGGAATGTTTAAACGTTCTTTTAGTTTTTGCTCTATATAAAAGCATTCCGGAGCTTTTATGTCCTCGAGATTTATGCCTCCGAAAGTTGGTTCGAGGGCGGCTACAATCTCTACGAATTTTTCAGGATCCGTTTCGTCGATCTCTATGTCAAAAACATCAATATCTGCAAATATTTTGAAAAGAACTCCTTTTCCTTCCATGACAGGTTTACCGGCAACTGCTCCAATATTTCCCAGGCCTAATACTGCGGTTCCATTACTGATCACTCCTACCAGGTTTCCCTTGGCGGTATAAGAATACGCTTTTTCAGGATCATCATGTATTTCCATGCATGGAATTGCTACTCCGGGAGAATAAGCGAGAGACAGATCGCGTTGAGTTTTAGTAGCTTTGGTTGGAATTACCTCAATTTTTCCAGGTCTTCCTTTTGAATGGTAATCAAGGGCCTCTTGTTTTCTGACTGTTTTACTCATAGATATTTATTGATCCGAAATCATAAAGAGATTCGGACTTTTTTAATTTTTATAAAAGTAAAGATAGTTAAAGTAGTTAATTCGATTTATGACAAGACTCATTTTTCTATAACTGGTAAATGGTTACTTCTTTTGTAAAAAATGCTGATTTGTATATGAACTTTAATAAAGGAACTGTATTCCAACAATCTTTCCTAAAATAGTTTTTCAGGTTATTCTATTTTAAGAAGGATTAAGAAATATTCGTAACAGAAACTGCCAGCCAGGCCATCATTCCCATTCCATTCTGAATCGCTTTTTCATCTACATTAAAAGTTGGGGTATGTACGCCTGATGAGATGTTTTTTTCAATATTTCCAACGCCCAAACGGTAAAAACAGGCGGGAATAATATGAGAATAATAAGCGAAATCTTCTGCGCCCATTCTCATTTCAGTTTCACTTACATTTTCCTTTCCGGCGTACTCTTCTGCGAGGGTTCTGGCCTTTTTACTGAGAACTTCATTATTTAATACAAATGGGTAGCCCACGTCTATATCAGCATTTATTTGCGTACCTGAAAGTTCGCCTGTTTTTTGGCAAATATTCCTTATCAGATCATGTGCTTTGTATCTCCATTCTTCGTTCATAGCACGGAAAGTTCCCATCAGCTTTACTTCTGTAGGAATTACATTGGTTGTGTTACCACCTTGTATGGAAGTAATGCTCAGTACTGAAGGGTTAAACGGATCATTCATCCTGCTGATGACTTGTTGCAAATTGACGATCAACTGTGCGGCAGCTAATACTGTATCGTTTGTATGTTGTGGCGCGGCAGCATGACCACCTTTGCTCTTTACGGTAATGTATAATTCATCGGCACTTGCCATGACCATTCCTCCTCTGAAACTAAAATTTCCAACTTCCAGGTTTGGATGCACATGTAAACCGAAGATCGCCTGTGGCTTCGGGTTTTCCAAAACACCTTCTTTGATTAAAAGACTTGCTCCACCCGGATTTTTTTCTTCTCCCGGTTGAAAGATCAATTTAATTGTTCCTTCCCATTCATTTTTTAATTCATTCAAGATTTTAGCCGCTCCAAGAAGGCAGCTTGTATGTACGTCATGTCCGCAAGCATGCATTACGCCTTCGTTTTTTGATTTATAGGGAACGTCGTTCGTTTCAGTTATGGGTAAAGCATCCATATCTGCCCGAAGCGCAATGATTTTTTTATCGGGATTTCTCCCTTTTATTAATCCGACAACCCCGGTTTCTGCCATTACCTGGAATTCAATTCCCCAAACGGATAATTTATCCTGAACAAAGGCAGAAGTTTCAAATTCTTTATAGCTTAATTCAGGGTGTGCGTGAAGATGGCGGCGGATTTCAATAAATTCATCAGCATATTTTTCAGCCAGGGCCCTTATGGTTTCTTTCATTCCTTTGTATCATTATTATGATCTGCAAAAATAAGCAGGATGGAGGAGAATATATAGAGATAGAAAATATGACGGGATCAAAAGGTTTTTCATTAATGCAAACTTATGGTCTGTTTAATTTTCTTTTTCCACCCACACGGATACAGAACCGGAGGGAGCATAAAATTCCGCCCAACCTTCGTCATTGATTTCTATTTCGGCCGGATTTTTTCCAAGCATATCCACAAATTTTCTCCCTGCGTAACGTTTTCCAATTTCCATGGTTTTGTTTCCATCATCCCCATTGGAAACTACAACAGCACAACCACTATGTTCTTCATCTCCTTCACGCGTCCAGCCAATACAATTTGGATGATCAAAATAATCTCTTTGTGCGCCATATGAATGCATATTTCTTGCTTCTAAAAGTTTTTCTAATTCATCCACCTTTTGCATCCAGATTTCATATTCCTTTCCATCATCGCCGTGGTCTTTATAATGTGCGCCATACAGATCCGGGTAAAATATACATGGATATCCTTCATCGCGCAGTAATATAAGTGCATAGGCTATTTTTTTAAACCAATGCTCCACGGGGGCTTCCAGCGATTGCAGTGGTTGGGTGTCATGATTTGCCACTACAGTCACTGCTTTTTCGGGCATCGCCGAAACCAGAGATTCCTTAAAAATATTGCGCAGATCATAATTATTTCCTCCATTTGAAGCCTGATGGAGATTTTGATGCAAGGAGGAATCAAAAAGGCTCATTTTACCTTCAGTTGCTTCAATATATTTAAGCAGCAGATTCAAGAGACCCGGGGCCCAGTATTCTCCTACCGCAAAAATTTCCTGACCGGTTTGTTCCCGTAGGTTGTTCAGCCATTCCACATAAAAGAAGGCTGGGATATGCTTTACCGCATCCAGTCTTACCGCATCAAAATGTACCTGGTCCCAATACCATTTCCCCCATTTTTTCAATTCTTCCATTACATTCGGATTTCTGAACTCAATATCATTATACATCAAATAATCATAATTTCCTTTTTCATCACTGATCATTTCCTGCCAGGAGTCTCCATATTCATTCAAAATTCGAAAAATGCCGTCACCGTCCTTATTATAAGCATAATCTACTCCACTAAAGCACATAAAATTCCATTCAAATTCGGAATATTTTTTTCCCCTTCCAGGGAAAGTAAATTTTGTAAATGCTTCTATTTCAACAGGTGCACTTAAAACCTGATTGCGATTCTCGGGATTCACTTCTACAGCTTTGAATTTTTCTATTTCGTCTCCACCTGCTTTATGGTTTAAAACGATATCGGCCATCGCCCGCATGCCCTGCTTATGTACAGCATCAATAGCTTCTTCATACTCCTTGCGGGTACCATATTTTGTGCGTACAGAACCTTTCTGATCAAACTCTCCAAGATCATAAAGATCATAAATGTCGTATCCTGTACTATATCCTCCGGAGGTACCTTTAAATGCCGGCGGAAACCAGATGGTCGTAAATCCCATTTTTTTTAGGCGTGGCGCCTCTTCTTTAATTTGTTTCCATAAATTTCCATCACCCGGTAAATACCAGTGAAAGTATTGAAGCATGGCACCTTGCATCATAAAATAATATTGATGTTAATAATTTGTTTGTATGATTTATAAAAAAATAATTCACATATCAAATGTAATACCGAAGATAAATTCCCCAAAGATTAAAGAAAAATAGTATTCTTAGGTTTTTCAGAATTATTAATAGAATTATTCGCCGCATGCTTCATTTCGCCGGGAGAACAATGAGGGGATGCTTGTTGTGCGTACTCCTGTGATCATTAAATTGGAATAAAAGAAAGTTGCCTTCGGTTAAAAGGCAACTTCAAAAAGTTGCAAATATTTTCTAAATAAAATTAGTTATTCTGTTCCTCTTCCTTTCCAGAGGATTTATGAATAAAAAGAATTTTTTTAAAAACTTTAATTTCACCCCAAACCAATTTCCTGATGTAATTCCGGAATTTCCACATCCAGGAATCCTTTTTTGATAAGCCTGTTCTTAAAGTTTAATTGTACATCGTATTCACCATGAACAAGAAAGAGTTTTTTCACCTGGCGGGCATCCTGGCATGAAAGCCATTGAATCATATCATTATAATCCCCATGCGCACTCATGCTTTTTATCTCTCCGATATCAGCATGTACTTCATGTGGGAAACCGAAAATACCCACTTCCTTCGGATGCAATTTTAACCTTCCTCCAAGAGAATGTGGTTCGCAATAACCGGTAAGTAAAATTGTATTCCGGCTGTTTTCTATATTATTGCTGATATGGTGTTTTACTCTACCAGCTTCTGCCATGCCGCTTGCTGAAATAATCACCATAGGATCTTTTCTATAATTCAAGGATTTACTTTCCTCAACAGAACTTACAAATTTGAGTCCTTTAAAAGAAAAAGGATCCTCATCTTTCCGTAATATTTTTTGAACCCTGTTATTAAAATATTCAGGATAACTTTTAATCACCTGCGTAGCCTCGTAGCTTAAGGGGCTATCTACATAATAAGCAATATCCGGAAGACGGTTCTCTAATTCCAATTGATTTAAGGCGTATAGAATTTCCTGGGTTCTGCCTACACTAAAGGCGGGTATGATCAGTTTTCCCTGTTTTTCCAGGCAGGTTTTCTTTATCCATTCTAAAAGTTCATCTGTAGTCCCGGCAATTTCTTCATGCAGTCTGTCTCCATAAGTGGATTCCATAATGATGTAATCCGCCTGGGGAAATGGTTCCGGCGATTTTAATATAACGTCGCGGTATCTTCCCAAATCTCCGGAAAAAGTTAGCCGTGTTTCTTTTCCATTTTCCATGATCTTTAAATGCACAGTCGTACTGCCGATGATATGACCTGCATCTAAATACATTAGCTGTACATTTTCATCGATGGTAAACCATTTGCCATAATCAACGGTTACAAAACGGCTGGAAGCAAGTTCTGCATCTTCTTTCCGATAAAGTGGTTCAATATAGGATTTCCCTTGTGCTTCCCTTGTTTTATTTAGAAATTTTAAATCATTTTCCTGAATGCCTGCACTGTCCAACATGAGTATATCTGCCAGATCCTTTGTGCCGGCAGTTGCATAAATATGGCCTCTATATCCGTCCTTTACAAGTTTGGGTATCAGGCCGCAATGATCAATATGCGCATGGGAAAGAATCATCTGGTCGATATCTGCGGGAATAAATCCGAAATCACGATTAAGAATATCTGTTTCCTTTCCTAAACCCTGGTAGAGTCCACAATCTAATAAATACTTTTTGCCATTACTAAGAGTGAGCAAATGTTTGCTCCCTGTAACTGTGCGTGCGGCACCATGGAAGGAAATTTTCATACAGAATATTTAAAGGTGATGGAAAAGAAACTTTCTCAAATATCCTCAAAATATTTTTTTTCGACAGAATAAATATTGTGGTAATGAATTGGTTAAAATGTAGGAGATGCAATTTGTTAGAAAAGATCTCTGCCCACTTTTCAAAAGTTAGAAGTCGGATATAAGTTATAAGGGATGCCTATTTTAACTTTTGGAAAATTTAATGGAGACACTGCGTTTTTGATCTAAATCAAAATTTTATACTTTCGAAAACTTTCCAAAAGTAATTTTGAGACTCAACCTGGAATTCAAATTGCGTTAGAAACTTTTGGAAAGTGCATCGCGTTTCAAATCACGGGAGGACGCATCTTAACTCTTCAACACAAAATTAAAACGGATTGTTCCGCTTTCGACATCGCTTTCACTTCCGGGAAATTTTAATTGCTTTGCTTTTTGTATAGCAATATTTCTTAAAGTAGGATTGGAGGTTGTTGTTCCCCTGGAAATTGTTGCTGCAGTTACGTTTCCGCCTGCGTCTACTTTTATATCTACGAACACAACCGCGTTTTCATTAAAGTTATCGGTCATGGAAGGAAAGTGAATCGGACGGCGTCCTGAAAGTCCACGTTCTACGCTGATACCACTCCTGCCTCCGGGTGAATTTCCATAAGCATCTGGTTTTCCATCCGGGCTGCCTGCATCGCCGGCACCATCTTTTTTATATCCCTGGTTTCTATAACCATTATCTTCTGCTGCGCCATTTCCGCCGGTACCTGTTCCACCTTTGTATAAAGGAACTTTGGGTTTTGGCGGAGCGGGGTTTGGATTAGCAATGGGTGAGGGGTTTATAGCTTTTGCTTTTTGAGCGGATGCTTCTTTATTTTCAACTTTAGCTGCGGGTGTTTTAGGCTTTTCTGATTTTACAACCGGTGCTGCTTCTGCATCATCTCCTTCATCGGCCTGTATAGGTTCAGATGGTGTTTCTTGTCCGTGTGATACCTTTGGTGTATTGGAAGCAATACTTTGATTGTCGGGGGCAGGATCACCTTTAACTAATGGCTGAACGTCCCCCATGCCTTCTTCTTCATTTCCCAGGTTAATATCTATTAAATCCTGCTCTACATATTTTGGCGTGGCCTGCATAGGCCAGGTATAAAGAATGGCAATCAGCAGAAAAAATCCACAGATAAGTACGGTGTACATTAACGCTTTTTTGTTTTTTTCTGCCTCAAAAGAAGGGTTTATTGTATTCGAATCCACTATAGATAATTTTTTTATGCTTCAAATCTAATCAATTGATTATACTAACGCAGAATAAAATTGTTAAAAACGCATGGTGCGTTTTTTAGTTAGATTCTTGCACCAAAAAGGAGGCTCCCAATTCTTACCATATTGCTTCCTTCTTCAAGAGCAATTTTATAATCTGCGCTCATTCCCATAGATAAAATACAGGGCTCTGTTTTTTCATTCGAAGAGATGATTTCTTCCTCATGGTCAGTTGATTTCTTTTCTGTAAAATGAGTGTTGAAGATTTTTTTTAATCCCTTAAATTCATTACGGATCTTTTCTTCGTCATCCGTAAAGGTTGCCATGCCCATAAGGCCTCTTAGCCGTATATTTTTAAATTTCGGCAGATCACTTTCAGGATTTCCGGGATTTAGAAATTCCTTCAAATCGTTTTCGTCAAAGCCAAACTTCGTCTCTTCATCTGCTATATGTACCTGTAACAGGCAATCAATTTTACGATTATTTTTAAGTGCTTGTTTGTTGATCTCCTTTAATAAAGATGGGCGGTCTACTCCATGAATCAGGTGTATAAAAGGCGCGATGTATTTTACCTTATTGGATTGAAGATGACCGATATAGTGCCAGCGGATGTCTTTGGGTAGTTTTTCATATTTATCCACTAATTCCTGCACATAATTCTCTCCGAAATCTCTTTGGCCTTCATTATACAACTGCATGATCCTTTCTTCGGGTTGAATCTTTGAAACGGCTACAAGCGTCGCGTCTACGGCATCCAGTTCTTTGATTATTTTCTTGTAATTCTCAGTTTTTATTTTCAATGTTTTTATCTTTTAATTCGTAAAATAAACTTAAAGACACCTCGTTTCTATCCGGAAAAGATGAATTCAGAATATTAAACCCGGATGATACATTTTTTCTCTGTGTAAACCCAACGGATCTGACGACTTCGGGATGATATCTTCGTGTAAACCCATTATACTTTTTCTTATTATTTATTTTCTTTACAAAAAAAACAGCAAATTCATCTTCCAGCATTTGTTGAACATTGGCAGATAATATCTTCCCTTCATTTGTAGAATCAAAGGTAATGATCGCTATGATTTGTATGGTGGTCTCCTTTTTCGAAGGAAATGGTACGATAGAAATAGAATTTGATGTACTTTTTATCGTAGAGAGGTTTTCAAAGTTCCTGGTTCTTCCAAAAATTTTTGCCGAAAGACGGGAGTTTTCAAAGGGAGAAGAAATTCCCGATTTTTCAAAATCAAAATTTAGATAAATGGAATCATTTTCCAGTATCATTTCTTTTTTCTTAAATCTAATTGTGGAATCATTTTCAATCCCTGAAATCCATTCTCCAAAACTTTTAAATTCCACGGGAATGATATAATATTTCTGCATTGTTTTTGCCAATCCCGGTTCCCAAATCTGACTTTTGGCTGAAATGGAAACAAAGAGGATACCGATAAAAAAGATTGCTTTCCTCATAAAATTCAAGTTTTCATTTATCGACATATTTACTCTATCCAACAGGTTTAAAATGTATTACTAATTTCTAATTTTTATCCGGGAATCCTTAATGGTTTAATTCATAAGATAAACATAGTTCAACCTTGTTTGAATCCTGTAAATTATAGGTCCTGATTCGGAACATGGAAATTAATTCATCCTTTCTTTTAAAATAAGCACTTCTTTCTGTTTCACGGTGGAATTTTCTTTTACGGATGTTTTTATTGGATTTGTCAATTCTTTTATCTGCAAAAAAAACTACAAATCGATCTTCAAGTTCTTTTTGAGCTTGTGCAGCTAATAATCTCCCCGAGTTTGTTGTATCAAATGAAATGGAAGCATAAATATTTAATGCGGTTACTTTTCTGGAAGGCAGATCTATAACCTTTACCAAATTTTTACCCGGGGATTCATATTTTACCCGTTTGTCGGATATCGTATTTCCTAATACTTTTAAAGATAGGGTGGAGTTTTTGAAAGAGGAAGCTAATCCAGGTTTTTGTAATTCAAAATTTAAATAAATGGAATCATTTACCTGGGTAAGGATTCTTTTCTTAAATAGGAGAGAAGAGTCATTTTCAATCCCTGTAATCCAATCTCCAAAACTTTCAAATTCAACTGGAATAAAATAATATTCCCTCAATGATTTCACAAATTCCGGATCCCAATTCTGACTTTTAGCAGAAATGCAAAAAAAGAGAATACCGATAAAAAGGATTGCTTTTCTCATAAGGGTTCAAATTTCCATTAATCTAATCCAAAATATTGATTTATTGTATAAAAAAATTTTTTTACTGAAACTGAGCATCAAAAAAAATGTGCAATTTTTATTGCACATTGGTACTTTATAAAGCTTTTATATCCGGGATATTATTTTAAAAGTGTTCTACTGATCACAATCCGCTGCATTTCTGATGTTCCTTCATAGATCTGGGTGATCTTTGCATCACGCATCAATCTTTCTACATGGTATTCTTTTACAAAACCATAGCCACCATGAATTTGCACTGCTTCTGTTGTTGTCCACATGGCCGTTTCACTGGCAAATACTTTTGCCATAGCAGCACTTACTGTATAATCCTGCCTGGTATCTTTCTGCCACGCAGCTCGCAAACAAAGTAGTCTTGCCGCGGTAATGCGGGTAACCATATCTGCTAATTTGAATTGTATGATCTGGTGATTCATGATTTCTGTTCCAAAGGCTTTTCTCTCTTTGGAATAAGCAATAGCCCTTTCCATAGCACCCGATGCAATTCCTAGTGCCTGGGAAGCAATACCTATTCTGCCACCGGAAAGTGTCATCATGGCAAATTTAAACCCAAATCCATCTGCTCCGATTCGGTTCTCTTTTGGAACTTTTACATCAGAAAAAGAGATGCTATGTGTATCACTTCCCCGGATGCCTAATTTATTTTCCTTAGCGCCAACGGTGATTCCCGGAGTACTTTTCTCTACAATAAATACATTAATCCCATGGCTCTTTTTTTCAGGATGTGTCTGAGCAAAAACCAGGTAAACAGAAGCCGAATTGCCGTTCGTGATCCAGTTTTTTACGCCATTTAAAACATAGTGATCTTCTTTTTCTTCTGCAGTAGTCCTTTGCATCGTAGCATCACTTCCTGCTTCTGGTTCACTCAATAAAAAAGCACCCAAATATAGTTCGCCATCTTTTTTCCCCTGCGCCAGAGGAGTAAGGTATTTTTTCTTTTGTTCTTCATTGCCATAAGCTTCTATTCCATAACAAACGAGGCTATTGTTTACACTCATAACTACACTTGTACTCGCATCTACTTTACTGATCTCTTCCATAGCCAGTACATAACTCACTGCATCCAGACCGGAACCTCCATATTCAGGGCTCACCATCATACCTAGAAAACCCAGGTCCGCTAGTTTCTTTACCTGTTCAAGAGGGAATTTTTGTTGCTCATCTCTTTCAATAACGCCAGGTAAACATTCGTTATTTGCGAAATCACGCGCTGCCTGTTGAATCATCAATTGCTCTTCAGTTAGTTTAAATTCCATAGGGATTTTTCTTAAGTGAGGGCAAAAGTACCATTTTTATATTATGAATAAACATTGATGTGTACTCAATAAACATTGAATGTTGTGCACCAGGAGAATATAAATACAAACTCTTATAAAATTAATTCCCATACTTTTCTTAATTTTAGGCAAAAGGTAGCATATGAAAAACTCTCACCTTAAAAAACAGATCATCAAATACATTGATTCGATTGAAGATGAATCACAACTAAAAATGCTGCATGATTTATCTGCTGAATACGCCAACGAAAAGCCGCAGGATATTATTGAATTTTTACCACCCAATCAATTAGAAAGATTAGAAAAATCTGTCCGGCAGGCAAAAATCGGAAATACAGTTTCGCATCAAGAGGTAAAGCAGATATCAAAACAGTGGCTCGGAGAATAGTTTGAAGGTTTCTAGTTTGAAGTTTGTAGTTTGAAGTTTGAAGTTTGAAGTTTGAAGTTTGAAGTTTGAAGTTTGAAGTTTGAAGTTTGAAGTTTGAAGTTTGAAGTTTGAAGTTTGAAGTTTGAAGTTTGGAGTT
>JBBSUB010000053.1:0-21078 GCA_038235345.1 Chitinophagales bacterium | reverse complement strand
AAATATTTTAATTCAGCTATTATTTTTACATTTGCATCGACCATTGAGTTTTGTTTTTTAGTCATTACAAAGAACCGATTTTTTCGATTCGTAACTCAATGGTTTTTATTTTTTTATGCCTTAACTTAATGACATTGGGCTACAGTCCAGGTGAAAGGATCTACAAATGCAGTCACTGCAAATGATGATGGGGTATTTAGTATTCAGTTAAGTGACAGAAATGCTGTGTTGGTAATTTCCTCGGCTGATTATACTTCCCGGGAGGTAAAAGTTGGCGACCGGTCCGTGATCAATTTTCAATTACAAAGTTCAGGTGAATTGTCAGAAGTTGTGGTGACTGCTTTAGGAATTACCCGACAAAAGCGTTCCTTAGGATATTCTGCGCAAAGTGTCGGTGCAGTGGAAATCGCTGAATCTCACCAAAGCAATCTCGTCAATGCCTTACAGGGTAAGGTTGCCGGAGTTACGATAACCAGTGCAGGTGGAGGACCGGGCCAGGGAGCAAATATTTTAATCCGCGGTGTAAACTCGCTTACTTTAGGAACACAGCCCTTGTTTGTTATCGATGGAGTTCCCATTGATAACTCCACTTCCTCCCAGGGAACTAGTGGAGGCCTTCCTGCTTCTATGGGCAACAGGGCTAGTGACATAAATCCGGATGACATTGAAAGTGTGAATATTTTAAGAGGTGGAGCTGCTACTGCTTTATATGGTTTAAGAGGTGCAAATGGAGTGGTGGTGATTACAACTAAATCGGCTGTTGCCGGGAAAATGAGGGTGAGCTTTAATACAACGTATGGCGTAGACCAGGTCAATAAATTTCCGGATGTACAAACTAAATATACACAAGGAAACATAGGTGTATATGATGCAACCTCTTTCTGGCCGTCGTGGGGACCAACCGTTGAAGCGGCAAAAGCGCTGGATCCTACTCATCCGGACAAATTATATAATCATTTTGGAAGAGCATATATAGATGGCAATCAATCCAGAACAAACCTTAGTTTTTCCGGCGGGACTGAAAAGGCCACTTTGTCTTCCTCTGTATCCTATTTTAAGCAAAATGGAACGATTCCATTTACCTGGTACCAGGATATTTCTGCCCGGTTAAGCGGCGATTTAAAATTCAGCGATAAATTTAAAATGGGTACATCTTTATATTATGTAAATACAGATGGAAATTTCTACGATGCTAACCGGTTTAATGAAAACATGGCTTATTGGTCGCCCAGGCATGATGTAAGAGATTATATTAAACCTGATGGAACCCAAAAAACATACGGTAATAATAATGCATGGTGGTCTGCAGCTACCAGTAAATTCCGGTCTAATGTGAACCGGCTGATCGGAAATGTAAACTTTACCTATTCACCTGTATCGTGGATGACTGCTTCTTACCGGCTTGGAATGGATAATTATACAGATGCCCGTACATCCACATCTCCCGGTCCAAAAGGAGTTCCCGGTGAAGTGCTTGGTTCTGATGATAACGGACTTGGTTTCGTAGGAGAATACAGGAAACAATACACGCAGATCAATTCTAACCTGATGCTGACGTTTGAAAAGGAATGGAATGCCAAATTCAAAACAACTTTAAGAGTCGGACATGACCTGCTGGATCGTTCGATTAATTTGACTTCCGCCGAAGGCAGAGAATTAGGTGTGTATAATCTATTCAGTCTTAGTAACACAAATGTGCAGTCTGTAGCCCAATACAAAGAGCAATACCGTATCATTGGTGCTTATGGTGAATTTACAGCAGGGTATAATAATTATTTGTTCCTGACGCTCACAGGAAGAAATGACTGGACATCCTCTCTTGAACAGGATTTCCGCTCATTCTTTTATCCTTCAGCAAGTTTGAGTTATATATTTTCTGATAATTTTAAAATGCCTAAGTGGATATCCGATGGAAAATTCAGGGTATCCTTAGCTCAGATTGGTAAAGATGCAAATCCCTACAGCACAAGCATTGTATATGTTCCTACAGGAATCCCTATTAATAATGTGAGCAGGTGGACCCGAAATGGTGCTTCAGGAATCCCGGATCTTAAACCGGAAATGACAACTTCTTTTGAAATTGGTACAGATTTAAATTTCTTCAATAACAGGCTTGGTTTAAATTTGACCTGGTACAAATCCAATAGTAAAGATTTGATTATGGCTGTGTCTACGGCTCCTGAAACAGGCTTTACAAATGTGACTTTAAATGCAGGAGAAATTGAAAATAAAGGGGTGGAAATTTCCTTAACCGGAAAACCCATTGTTAAAAATGATTTTACCTGGAATGTAATGGTCAATTTTTCTACTAATCAAAATAAAATTCTTTCTATTTACCCCGGACTGGAATATTTACCCGGTGGTAGCTCCTTTGGTTACGGAGGATCCGGCCCATCTTTTAGATATAGGCCTGGTTACTCTGTAGGGGACATTTATGGAAGACATTGGGAAAGGTATTACGGATCAAAAACACCCGATCCTTTATTTATAGATAAAGATTTGCCCATAGTAATTAATAGCAAAGGCTTTCCTGTAAGAGCAAGCACTACGAAAGTGGTGGGCAATTCGATGCCGGATTGGATCGGTAGTTTTAGCAACACACTAAAGTATAAAAATTTGAGTCTTTCTTTTATGTTTGATACACAGCAAGGATTGGAAAAATGGAACCAGTTAGATAATTTCATGGCAGCCTTCGGTATAGCGAAATATACTGAAAATCGATTTGAATCTATAGTGTTTAAAGGAGTGCATGCAGATGGAACTCCGAACACAACTCCTGCATATTTGGGCCAGGGAATTGGTCCGGATGCAGTGAATTATACAGGCGGTTATTACCGGAATATATATAGGGGAGTATCAGAAGCTTTTGTTCAGGATGCTTCCTGGATAAGATTAAGAAATGTAAGCTTAGCATATTCTTTCCCTGGAAAATGGTTGAAAAAGACAATTATCAATAACGCTACTTTAAGCTTTACAGGTAACAATCTATGGCTGTCTACTCCTTACAATGGATTTGATCCTGAATCAAGCGACGCTATTACGGGAAGTTTATCCGGTAGTTCTCAGTCAGGTTTTACTTATCCTCCGATGCGTAGTTATTTATTTTCCTTAAACGTAAGCTTCTAAAATTAATCTATCATGAAAAAATATTCAATAATAACGGGTTTGATTTTATTAATTTTTACGGTAGGTTGTAAAAAATACCTAAATATTAATGACAACCCAAATGCTGCAAATGAACCGCCTATTTCAGGATTGCTTGCAAATACGACCTATAATACTGCAATAAATACTTATAGTGTAGGTGATTGGGTTTCTTATTATTCTCAATATTTTGCCTCACCCAGCAATGCATCGCCCACAGATATTTATGATGAAACAGACAGAAGTGGGGCGTGGGGAGGTATATATAATGTACTGACCGATTTGTATGATATGAGAAAAATGGGAAAAGAGAAAGGATGGAGTGCCTATATGGGAATTGCAGATATTAGTACTGCAATGAACCTTAGCATGGGGATGAATGTATGGGGAGATATGCCTTATTCTGAAGCATTTGTGGGAGTGAAGAATCTAATTCCAAAATTTGATTTAGATAAAGTTTTGTATGATTCCTGTATTTTTATGTTGGATCGGGGCATCTCTCTCCTGCAGCAACCCGGAATTGAAGGTCAACTAAATAAGGCCAGTGATTTTATACATAAGGGTAGTTTAACGGCTTGGGTTAAAACGGCTTACGCACTCAAAGCCCGGTTATTGAATCAAATTTCTAAAACTGCGCAATATAGTTCAACTGCTGTGTTGGCATCTATTGATAAAGCTTATACCTCCAATGCGGATGACGCGCAGGTTAATCAATTCACCATTCGGAATCCGTATGCGAGTGCGGCAATCGCTAACCGGGGCCTAAATTTAGATGTATGGTTGTCAGAAAATTTTATTGAAGCCACAAATGGCGTTACTTATGGAGTGTTTGATCCGCGGCTTCCCGAAATAACGATTCCAACAGAAGCAGGGAAGTACCAGGGTGTGCAGCATCCTGCTGGCGGATATTGGGGTACGCCAAACGGAGCAGGGTACCAGGGTGAACAAAATACGAAGCATGTTCAAAATTATCTGGAACCTGGAAAATGGTATTCAAGTACGAACTCTCCTTTACAAATTATTATTAATTCTGAAATCAGATTTATAGAGGCAGAAGCAGCATTTAGAGGTAATAACAAGGACAGGGCATATACAGCTTACCTCGCGGGAATTAGAGCCAGCATGGAAAAATTAGGCGTAAATACTACATTGATAAATGCATATCTTACT
The DNA here is from genome assembly GCA_038235345.1 of Chitinophagales bacterium. Classification (GTDB taxonomy): domain Bacteria; phylum Bacteroidota; class Bacteroidia; order Chitinophagales; family Chitinophagaceae; genus Ginsengibacter. Next base: position 16,764 of record JBBSUB010000053.1, on the reverse strand, counting down.
AACCCGATAGTGGCTGTTGGAAAAGACAATCTTACTTTGGCGCTGATCATGAAAGAAAAATATGTTGCCTGCTTCCTGATGCCTGTAACCTGGGATGATCTGAGACGCTTTGATTATAATATGAAAAATTTTACACTGCCAAAGAATGTTGTACTTACAACTTTTATCCGAAGGGCGAATTATCCAAGTGCTACCACGTCAAGAAACGGAGAAAATGTACCTGCTGTCAAATTAACTGATCGTTTATGGTGGGATAAATAAAACCCGTTCTTTTCCAGGTTTTAAATTTTATTATAAATGGTTGTTCCTTCAAAAGAACAACCATTATTTTTAGCATAATTATCGGTTAATAAATAATTACTATGATCAAAAAGATATCCGTTTTTTTACTCCTTCTTTGTCTTCCTTCTTTCGGAATACTCTTTGGCCAATCCTATACAATTGAAGACATAACGGGCTATCCGTTTATTTCAGAAATTGCAGCTACGCAAAAGGGATCGAAAATGGCTTTATCTGTCAATGAAAAAGGAAAACGGAACATTTATGTTGGAGAGAGCCCGCAGTACAAACTACGAAAAATTACAAATTACAATACAGATGATGGCCAGGAATTAACAAGCCTAAACATATCTGAAGATGGGAAGTGGATCGTGTATGTCAGAGGGGGCGATCATGGAGCATTTGACCGAAGCCTTTCGAGAAATCCATCTTCATCTATTGAAAAACCAGCCATTAAAATCTATAGTATTCCCTTTGGCGGAGGCAACGCAATTTTGTTGGGTGAAGGGGATTATCCGGTAATCCAACCTGGAGATAAGGAGGTGACTTTTTTAAGGAATAGCCAGGTTTATACCGTTCCGGTAGATGGCTCAAAAGGTCCGTCAAACCTCTTTTTTGCCAACGGGCGAATCAGTTCTATAAAGTGGTCATCTGATGGTCAGCGAATGTTATTTGTTTCAAGCCGGGGTTCTCATTCCTTTATAGGAATTTACCAAAAAGGCCTGGCTACTATAAAATGGATTGCTCCGGCTTTTGCAAGAGATGTGTCACCCCGCTGGTCGCCGTATGAAAAGAATGTTGTCTTCGTCCGCAGGCCTGCGGACGGTGGAGCAGTTGACTCCTTGACCGCCCCGAAGCACTTAGCCTGGGAAATCTGGAAAGCAAATGCGGAAACAGGAAAGGCGGAGAAATTATGGAAAGCCCCTCAAACCTTGCAGGGATCAGTACCGGCATCTCAGGGAAGTTTTAATTTGGACTGGGCAGCAAAGGACCGCATTGTGTTTTTATCTTACCAGGATGGCTGGCCACATCTCTATTCTATTTCCTCAAATGGCGGAAATGCCCTTCTCTTAACAAAAGGAGATTTTGTCGTGGAACAAATACAATTAAGCCCGGATAAAAAGTTCTTGCTATTTGCTACTAATGCAGGAAACAATAAAGGCGATATTGATCGCCGGCATATCGGGCGCGTGCCCGTCGATGAAGTCAAAATGGAAATCCTGACAGAAGGTGTAGGGATTGAAAGTACTCCCGTATTTACAAATAACGGAGCATCTTTTTTGATGTTGTCTGCTACAGCCCAACGTCCCACACTCGCGGCCGTCATGTCATTCGATTCCAAAAAAATACAATTGATCGGCGAAAATCTAATACCCGCGGATTTTCCAACAAATAAAATGGTTATTCCGGAACACGTGGAATTCGTAGCACCGGATGGTCAACCCATTTACGGCCAGTTATTTCAGCCGAAGAATAGTTCCGGAAAGAATCCGGCCGTCCTGTTTGTACATGGTGGTCCGCGCCGCCAGATGTTGCTGGGCTGGCATTACATGGATTATTATGCCAACACATATGCGATCAATCAATACCTGGTCAGTAAAGGATTTGTGGTCTTATCCGTCAATTATCGCTTAGGCATTGGTTACGGATACGATTTTCAACATCCCTTACATACAGAGTTATATGGCGCTAAAGAATACCAGGATATAAAGGCTGCCGGCGAATGGCTTGCAAAACGGAAAGATGTAGACGAAAAGAGGATTGGTATTTATGGTGGTTCTTATGGAGGATTTTTAACGGCCCTTGCCTTAGGTCGCGATTCTAAATTATTTGCGGCCGGTGTTGACATATCGGGCATGCATAATTTTATGGATGAAATACCCGAAGGAAGAAAAGGAGAATTGCCACCCGATTTTGAATTGGTTAAAAAACTTGCCTGGAAATCTTCTCCCATTGCGCATATTGAGTCATGGACTTCACCTGTATTAATTATTTCGGGGGATGATGACGGCAATGTAGATTTTTATGAAAGCATTGATCTGGCCAGAAGATTCGAGGAAAAAGGTTTTGCATATGAAGGTCTTGTTATTCCGGACGAAACGCACCATTTTATGAAATATGCCAATATGCTCGCACTGGATGAAGCGACAGCAGATTTTCTTGAACGAAAGTTAGGTAGGACGAAAGAGAAAAGTGTTCTTTCAGAAAAAAACATTTGTATAGATGCGGGTCATGGTGGCACTGCTCTGACGGATCAATATAGGGTAGGAGTAGCGGGAGAAAGAGAAGAATGGATCAATCTGCGCGTAGCGACAATGCTGCAAAAGAAATTGGAAAAAAAAGGCGCAAAGGTGATTATGACAAGGACAGATGATACCTTTATTCCTTTGGCAGATCGCGCAAAAATAGCTGTTGAAAATAAAGCCGATGCATTTATTTCTATTCACCATAATGCAACTGCAGACACAACCGTCAATTTTCCCATTATTTATTTTCATGGGGCTGCTTCCGAAAACCTGGCCGGGGTTTCTTTTGGGAAAGCACTCTCTGCTTCTTTTAGAAAATACCTGTATAATTCGGGAACTCCCGAAAGTTTAAATTCGGATTATACCATTTTTCCCGGTAGTGGATCCGCTGTATTAAGAGGGACTTATGGCATTCCTGCCATCCTATCAGAAGCATCTTTTTTTACCAATCCTACTGAAGAGCAAAAGCTGAAAGAACAAGCCTATAACGGAATGGAAGCCGATGCCATGGTGGATGCTCTTGAAATATTTTTTAGCAGTTCCATTCCGGCAATCAAGCCAAAAGAGATTCCTTTGTCATTGCCTGTTTTTCCTGTTTTTGAGGAAGCAGACAGGATGCAGGCAGCGGCACTTGACTGGCACAAGGATTTCATGCTGGGCACTGAATTCATGAAAAGTTCAAAAAAGAAAGACCTTCAGAAAGCGTATGATCTGTTTACCCGTTCCGTAAAATCATTCCCGGATTCTTACCTGGCACGGCAGGCACATATAAACAGGGCAATTCTGCTGGAAAAATTAAACCGTCCGGAAGAGGCAAAAATAGAGCGGAAAAGAGTTGAAGAATATTATATAAAGATGAATGAATAAACGAAATGAATGTTGTTATGCGTTTACTTTAAGTTTGATGTATAATGATTTTGGAATTGGTGTTTCGAATAAAGCTCACAATTCATTACGGACTTAGAATATTTTCAAAACAATACCTTTATATCAGAATTCCCGAATCAGAAATTTAAAGTGGACGCTCACTTGAATTTTCTTATCCAGGCTTCAGAGAAAATGGATGAAGTGTTGTCCATCATTGATCCGGATTCGGATTTTAATAGTTTAAAATTCGAACCAAACAAGCAAACTCCTTCTACAACATAAAATGAATGATATGAATTTCTGTGTATCTCTCCTCCTTTCTTTATTCTCAAATCACTCCACATCTTTGGTCATGAATATAGATACCATGCAAATGAATAAAGAAATCCTGGCTGAATTTGCCAAACAACCTTCCGGAGAGTTTGCTGTGGCGTTTAAAGATATTTCTACCGGCCAGGAATTTTTGATCAATGCCCATGAACGTTTTCATGCAGCGAGTACCATGAAAACACCCATCATGATTGAGACTTTTAAACAGGCTGCGGAAGGTAAATTTCGTTTAACTGATTCGATGTTGATCCATAATGATTTTAAGAGTATTGTGGATGGAAGTACCTATTCATTGGATTCAACAGAGGATAGTGAGAAAGATATTTACGGATTGATCGGTAAAAAAATGGCTATCAAAGATATTTTATTCAAGATGATCACGAAGAGCAGCAACCTTTCCACAAATCTAATGGTTGATTTTGTAGGAGCTAAAAATGCAAACAAAACCATGAGGTCGCTTGGTGCTAAAGATATCCAGGTTTTGCGGGGAGTAGAAGATGGAAAAGCCTATGATTTGGGGCTGAATAATACCGTGACGGCGTATGACCTGATGCTTATATTTGAACACCTGGCAAACGGAAACGTAGTATCTAAAAAAGCCTGTGATGAAATGATTGAAATTTTGGAAGCCCAGTATTTCAGGGACATCATTCCGGCAAAACTTCCGGCTGGGATTCGCACTGCTACCAAGACAGGTTCAATTACAAAAATCTGCCACGATTCGGGCATTGTATTTCTTCCCGGAGGTAAAAAATATGTCGTGGTATTATTATCAAAAGGAATAGAAGATCAAAGGAGGGCTACAGAAGTTTTAGCATCGGTTTCTAAAATTATTTATAATCATGTAGTGGGGGATAGGTAAACTTTAATTTTAATCTATTTGTATTTATATAATTCCTATAGGAATGGGATTTTGCCCGTATATAGAGCACGCGAAATTCAATTATTTGTTGCTTCTCTGATTTTTTGAAAGTTAATCTTTCATATTTCAGGCCATGTGTAAAATTCAAGATCCTTTGCTAATACTGATACGACGCATAATAAATAATTTCCAAAAAAAATCTCTCTGTGTTGGGGGAGTGATTGTAATCTAATAGTATAATCGTTAAGGCTTTATTAAATTTCACGCAAACGTTTGCATGTATTATCTGTGTATAAAATTCCTAATTTAGTTTAAGCCTAAGAAAAAAATAACCCCTGATCCCATCTTTTTTTTGGCCATCTTTTATTTACACTTTAAAATTTACTTTATGCACCAGATTAGAAACTTGGGAGTAAAACAAGACCGTAAGCATGGGAAGGATTTCGCAAAAATCTTTCTCTTTTGTTTGTGTCTTTGTACAACATCTTTCCTATTTGCCGGAAAGGGCAAAAATGATTTTTTTCAACCGGAGAAAATCGTGTCAGGTTTAGTATTGGATGCCAATACAGGTAATCCACTCCCGGGAGTAACCGTACAGCTTGATGGAACGATGAGTATTTCAGCCACTGATAAAGATGGCCGGTATTCTATTAAAGTGCCAAATGATAATGCTGTATTGGTCTTTACTTTTATTGGCTATGAAAAAGTTACCGAAGAGGTTAAAGGCAGGACTGAAATTAATGTGACACTTTCATCCATAGCCCGCGGCTTAGAAGAAGTCGTGGTAGTAGCTTATGGAACTACGAAAAAAATTAATCTCACCGGGTCGGTTTCAAGTATTTCAGCCAAAGACCTGGAAAACAGGCCAGTTACAAACGTTACATCTGCATTACAGGGAACTATGGCCGGCGTAACGGTTACGCAAAGTAATGGCCAACCCGGACGTGATGTGGGAACGATTCGTATTCGCGGTATCGGTACTTTGAATAATAGTAATCCAATGGTGGTTGTAGATGGTGTTGTTTCATCCATGAGTACGATTAATCCTGAAGATATTGAAAGTATATCCGTATTGAAAGACGCTGCTTCTGCTTCCATTTATGGGTCTAGAGCAGCAAATGGAGTTATTTTAATTACAACTAAAAAAGGAAAAAAGGGTGAGGTTAAACTGAACTACAACGCTTATGTGGGTAAACAATCTCCGACACGTCTTCCGGATTTTGTGGATAGCTGGCAGGCTGCCACAATTTACAACCAGGTGCAGAAAAATGAAGGCAGACCCGTTCGTTATACTGCTGAAGAAATTGAGAAATTTAAAAACGGAAGCGATCCCGACAACTATGCCAACACAGATTGGATGGATTTATTGTACCAGGGATCCGGTAACCAACAAAATCACTATATTGATATGACGGGTGGAAGTGATAAAACGACCTTCCTTTTTTCATTGGGATATTTTAACCAGGAAGGGGTTGTTGTGCATACAAACAATGAACGGTTTACGACCAGGTTAAATTTGAAAAGCCAGGTAAAGGAAAGACTAACGGTTAATGGGAACTTTTCCTATACCCGTGGAGTTTTCCAGGAGCCCGTTAATCCCTATACAGGAGATTTTTCCCAGATTTTCAGGCAGGCAAACCGGATCGGGCGCTCTGTTCCTTATAAATATTCCAATGGTTATTATGGATACATCGGAGATGGAAACCCTATTGCCTGGCTCGATATGAATTCGCCGAATAAAAACAATTCGCATAATTTCAATGCAGTAGTTAATGCTGACCTGGAAATTGTTAAGGGCTTGCATTTAAGACCTTTACTTGGTTATAGACTTGATATCAGTCAAAATCAAAAATTTGTAAAAGATATCCAGTTTTATGATTGGAAGACAGGTAAGCCTACCACCTACCAGGGACCGAATTCTTCTACTGCCTATAATGATTTTAATAACGTCGTTACTTTACAGGCTTTGCTGGATTATGAGCTTAATATTAATGGTCATCGTATTGCAGCACTTGCAGGTTATTCACAGGAATACACCAAATTTAATTGGCTTCAGGGCTATAGAAAAAATTATTTAAATAATGAATTAGGAGAAATTAATGCTGGTCCAAACGAAGGACAAACAGCAACCGGTTCTGCAAATGAACTCGCCTTGCAATCCTACTTTGGACGTGTAACTTATAATTATAATTCAAAGTATTTATTAGAAGGAAACCTTCGTTATGATGGTTCTTCCCGCTTTAATTCAGACAACCGTTGGGGAATTTACCCAAGTGTAAGTGCGGGTTGGAATATCAGCCGGGAGAGTTTCTTTGAACCATTAGCAAATACTATAAACAGTATGAAAATCCGTGGATCCTGGGGAACCCTGGGAAATCAGAATATTACGGGTAACTATCCGTATATATCCACCATTAGCGGTGGACAAAATTACACTTTTGGTAATGGAATTGCGCCGGGAATTGCCCCTACACGGGGAGCTAATACCATTATACAATGGGAAAAAACGGAGCAAACTAATATTGGATTAGATGTCGGATTTTTGAATGAGCGTTTAACCTTTTCAGCAGAATACTTCATAAAAAATACAAGGGATATTTTGTTGGATATTCCGGTTGGTGCTGCTTATGGTCTTAGTGCACCTGTACAAAATGCAGGTTCTGTTCAAAATAAAGGTTGGGAATTCACAGCAGGCTACCAGGGTAATGTAAGAGATTTCTCTTATAGCATTAATGCGAATGCAGCCTTCATTAAAAATGAGGTAACTGACCTTAAAGGGACCGGCCCGATTATAAGTGGTTTCAGATTTATGGAAGTGGGTTACCCAATCAATGCTTTTTTTGGTTATGAATCAGAAGGGATTTTTCAAACACAAAAAGAAGTGGATGATCATGCCAAACAAACGGGTGGCAAAATTGCACCGGGTGATTTGAAATATAAGGACCAGAATGGTGACGGCGTGATCAATGGTGCCGACAGAGTTTATTTGGGAACTTATTTTCCAAAAATCACTTACGGTATCACTGCCGGTGCGAACTTTAAAGGATTCGATCTTTCGATCTTTTTACAGGGAGCGGGTGGCGTGAAAGGATTTGTACAAGGGGAGATTTTAGGTGAAGCAGGTGATAAAGTAGGAAAGCCAACCTCTATTTTGTTGGATGCCTGGACGGCCGATAATCCTAGTGATAAATTTCCACGGGTTTGGTCATCCTTCAGGCAAAATAATCCATTGAATACGCCTAGTTCTTTCTGGGTGAGAGATGCAAGTTATTTAAGAATAAAGAACCTCCAGGTAGGGTATACGCTTCCAAAACAAACCTTGGCTAAGATAGGAATCGACAGGGCGCGTATTTATTACAGCGGACAGAATATTCTTACTGCATCCCAATTCTACAAATGGGTAGATCCGGAAGCGCCTGCAGGTGAAAGAGGGTACACCTATCCGCAGGTATTAGTAAATACAATAGGAATTAATCTAACCTTTTAAATCAGTTGAAAATGAAAAAGTTAATATATATACTGGCTGGTATCATCCTGCTTACATCGTGTAAAAAGGATTTCTTAGACCGACAGCCATTAGATGAATACAGCGAAAGCTCTCTTTGGTCAAATGCAAAGGATGCACAAACAGCTCTTAACGGATGCTACAGTGGTTGGGAAGACGCAGACCGCATTGTTTATATGGATTGCGCAAGTGATAATGCCTATAACCAATGGCCCTGGGAAGGATATACTGCCTTGGGAAATATGCAACTGTTGACACCAACTAATACCGGCGCAGGAATGTGGGATTTTGGTACTATTCAGCGTTGCAACTGGTTTTTAGCAAATGTGGATGTAACTCCCATGGATGACAATTTAAAAGCACGCATGAAAGCAGAAGCCCGTTTTTTACGTGCTTATAAATATTTTTCCGCCGCGCAGGTTTATGGAGATTATCCACTGGTTTTAAAACAGTTAACTACAGCGGAGGCAAATGAAGTTAAACGTACACCCAAAACGGAAATTATGGATTTTGTGATTAAAGAATTGGGTGAAATAGCACCTAATCTTCCAACTTCTTATTCTGGAAGTGACGTAGGCAGAATCACGCGTGGTGCTGCTTTGGCTTTGAAAGGAAGAACCGAATTATTCACCGCCAGGTTTAGCGAGGCTGCGATTACTTATAAAAAAGTAATGGATCTGGGTGTTTACAAATTGTTCCCTAATTACCAGGATTTGTTTCGAATCCAGAATGAAGATAACAGCGAAATTGTTTTAGATGTACAATATAAAGAGAACGATTATAGCAACGGTATTTTGGGTGTGATGCCTTCTTCTTCTTATGGAGGGTGGTCATCCATAAATCCAACGCAAAGCCTGGTAGATGCCTATGAAATGAAAAACGGAAAAAAGATCTCAGATGCAGGTAGTGGATTTGATGCCGGCAATCCATATAAAGACAGGGACCCACGTCTTAGTGCAACTATTGTTTATCCCGGAATGTTTTATGAAGGAAAGTATTTCAATTCCATTGATAAATCTTCTCCTGATTATTATGCAGAAAACAATAATTCTAAAACAGGTTATAGTGTAAAGAAATATACCTCAAATTTGAGCGACTTTAGTGACATGTGGAACAATGGTTTGAACATGCCTGTGATTAGATATGCAGAGGTTCTGCTTGGATATGCAGAAGCGAAAATTGAAGCGGGTCAAATAGACGCTACCGTTAATAAAGCAATCAATGATATACGTAGCCGTGCAGGAATGCCGGTTCTAGATCAGGGAATTTATAATAATCAAATTTCACTTCGTTCTGCCGTTCGTAATGAAAGGAGGGTAGAGTTGGCGATGGAAGGTCTGCGTTGGTATGATGTACAACGCTGGAAGATTGCAGAACAGGTGATGAACGGCCAGGTTTATGGAGCTCTTTTGGGTAAAGTAAATGCAGGTACCGGCGCACTGACATTAACTCCTGTAAGGATCGAGGCAGAAAAGAGGACATTTAATCCTGCTATAAATTACCTTTGGCCTATTCCTCAAAAACAAATTGATATCAATCATAATTTAAATCAAAATGCAGGGTATAATTAAAAAGTGGATTGTAACATTTCCGAAGTAAATAAATATAAAAAGATACAAAAAAAGCCACTAAATTTTAGTGGCTTTTTTGTATCAAAAATATTTATTTTACAATTTAATAATAATATTTTAGGAAAACAAATACAGAAAATAAATTGTGGATAAATTTCTAAATGCAGGAAATTTGCCTTCTCTAAACACACTTATACCGAATGTAATGGTAAATAGTCCAAAAAAAATTACTAAATCGGCATAATACCATCTAATATTTACTCATTGTCCTTCGGACTATTTTATAAATAAAGATGGTATTACAATTTCTCCTCTTTTCCCGCTCCCAATCCGGCATACAACTTTACTGTTGCAATCACTAAAAGCAAGAATAGAGGATATGTCCAGGTAAGAGTCAGATCAAAAATCTTCCCAAAAATTATAGGACCCGTGGCGGCGACAAGATAACCCACAGACTGGGCAAATCCGGAAAGTTCGGTCGTTGTATTGGTATCTTTTGAGCGCAAGACAATAAAAAGTAAGGCCAGACCAAAACAACCGCCTAAGACAAACCCGATAAAAGAAACCCAGAGGATTACTAAATCCATTTTTGAAAAAAGGAGTCCTAAAATCCCGATTATTTCCAGGATAAATAAAATCAAAACGATATCCTTTTGATTTTTTTTCTTAGATGCCCAAAGAGGAATTATGACTGATCCGGCGATGCCGGTGGCCTGGGAAAGAGACAACATCCAACCGGAAAAATTTGCGTCAAATCCCCTGCTTTGAAGTATCTCAGGGAGCCAGGCAAGAATGATATAAAAGGTCATGGATTGCAAACCCATAAATAAGGCAATTTTCCAGGCAAGAGATTTTTTTCCTAATGCCAGCATGGATTTTCCATAGGTACCGTTTTGAACCGTTTTCTTAAATTTTGAAAGCTGCGGAAGCCAAGCGAAGAAAGCAATGATGGCAAATATGGCCCATATCCCTAAAGTACCTCTCCAGCCAAGACCAAAACTCTTTGATAAAGGAACACTTAATCCCGCCGCCAGGCTGGCGCCTATGGCCATTACGGCGGAATAAAGACTTGTAATGACACCGGAATTTTTTTGAAAATTTTGTTTTGTAAGACTGGGTAATAAAACATTTCCAAAAGCAATCCCTATTCCAAAGAGAATGGTTCCGGAAAATAAAAAAACGACTCCATCCAGGGATCTTATAGTAATGCCAAGTGCAATTAATGCCAGGGCTCCGAGCAAAGTGTAGCCAATTCCAAACCTGCGGGTAACTAATGATGTTAGAGAAGAAACAATTCCAAAAGCTAATAACGGCAGGGCAGTTAATAATCCCAACATGGAATTTGAAAGCCCAGTGGCTTCCCGGATCTGGCTTACCAAAGGACCAACTGTCGCAAGGGCAGGGCGCAAATTAATTGCAATACATAAAATCCCGGCGATTAATAGAATATTGCCGGATTTTGTGCTGCTTCGTTTAGACAAGGAGACTTTGGACAGGGGCATTTGTTGCTGGCATACGTATTTATTGGAGCGCGAAAGTAAGCAAAGACCCGTCAGAAAACTGTAAGAAACGTAATAAAACTTTATGTTCTATAGTAAAATGCCTCAACACAACTCAGCCTGAACTTGCATTTTACTTTTCCTGACCTTTTTTTATATTTTTCAGGCCCTTTTCTTCTTCTTGAAATTCTTCTTTGCATTCTTTTAATTCCACTTCTTTTATTTTAGCTTCCACACCTTCTTTTTTCATGCCTACGCGCAGAAATCCGAACAGACTCATATAAATATTTGCAATCCAGACTAAAGAGAAGAAAGCGATTAGATAACCTCGCCAGTCAGGGTAGAGTAATTGGAACTTTGTAATGATGATAAAAAATAAAACAATGTAATGACTGAAACAATATTCACAGGTAAAGAGATAAAAAAACTTCCGTTTAATCAGCGATTTACTATGAACGGATTTTTCTTCGCAGAATTCCCTTGGTTCCCGGAAAACTTCTTCATGTGTAATTGTCCAGGCGATACACGCTACCGGGATTGCTAAGACAAAAAGGTAGAATAACTGGTATGACAAACTAAGTTCCATTTAAGAAGAATCTTGAATTTTAAATTAATTAGAGGATTAAAAGAGGATTATTCAGCTGCATTTTTTGTGACCTCTGATTGAACAGCATCTTCTTCTTTTGTGGGAGCGGGGTTTTCTTTCGGCTCATTTATGTTTAACTGGGTCTCTTCATTATACCCTTCCTTGTTAGCAGAACCTTTTTTGCTTCCATCATCAGCTTTCTTTCTTTCGTAATAATTTTTTGATCTAGATTTCATTGTTTATTGTATATAGTTATGAATAAAAGGAGGGTTGCAATATACATACCTTCTTTTTTACTTTAGAAAAATTTATTGAACTTAGCATTGATTAATCAGTAAAATTTTCAATACCATTCTACCTGAAAGGACGCTGAATCTCAATGTGACGTGTTAAAAAAAAGCGTTTTGTTTATCTCAAATAGAAAGAAGACCAGTTGATTAAAGGCATATGCAAAGAAATGATTATTGCATATTTATCATTTCTGACGGAATGATAATACTGAATTCAGTGTTGATTCCGAAGTTTGATTTTACCTGAATATCAAAACCATGAAATTGGATAATACTTTTAACAATAGACAAACCAAGGCCATAACCAACACCAATTGCATTGCCTGATTTTTTAAACCGGTTAAAAATAGTTCCAAAATCTTCCTGTTTAATTCCGATGCCTGTGTCCTTCACTGATAATGTAAATCCGCCTTCTTTATTGAATGAGCTACTAATATGGATGGACCCGTTTTCTTTGTTATACCTGATCGCATTATTAATGAGATTATACAAAAGTTGAAAAATTAAATCGCGGTTTACCTGGCTTAGATTCACCTTAGGGGAAACTTCATTGACGAATTGAATGGACTTTGTTTCCAGGCGAGGTGCAATCTCTTCCAGTATTTCATTCATCAATTCATGAATATTTAGAATGTCGGTTTTTACAAACTGATCATTGTCTATTCGGGATATATAAAGCAGAGAATGAACGATTCTTTTCAGGCGGCTGATGGTTCTCATCATCGTCGACAATCTATCCTGCAGGTCTTCGCTGATGTCTTCTTCCATCATCAGGTTCTCCACATTCGTTTGAAGAATACTAATGGGCGTCATTAATTCGTGAGAAGCATTCGAAGTAAACTCTCTTTCTTTATCAAATGCCTCATGAATTGTTTTCATAAGGCTGATCAGTGAATTGTCAAGAAATTTAAAATCGGTTGTAGAGGTTTTCACAGGAGAAAGAGGGTCTTTAAAAGGGAACTTCCGATTCAGAATTTTTGTTCGTACAATTTTTGAAAGTGGCCTTAAAATAATATTGGTAAAAGTGAGGTCCAGAAGAATACTGATTAAAATCAGGCCTATTAAAATATAGAGTGCGAATTGTTGCCAAAGTCTGTTGTATTCCCCAATGGTCGCAGTTGTTTTTCCTATTTCAAGGATATAGTTCTTTTTATGAAAATTCAATTCATGGATTAGTACCCTGTAATTAAGTGTATCACCTTCTACTATTCTTTGTGACGTTTCGATTGTATCTCTAAGAATACCTGTATCTTTTGGAATGAGGGAAATATATTCTTCTTTCAACATGGTGTAACTGGCAAATGCGCTATCACCCTGAAGGTAATAATCCAGTCCATTTTTATCGATAACTTCCAGAACTTTTTTCTTTTGCTCTCCCAGGTAATAATTGGTGTATTCAGAACTTACAATCGCAATGAGAAACGGGAGAAGCGACACGAATAATAAAACGATCAACAATTTGGAGATCGTAATAAACAATGTCAGCTTGGTTAGTAATTTCAAAGGAGATTAAATTTTTACTTTATAGCCAATTCCTCTTAGGGTTTGCAACCAGTCTACTGAAGCAAAAGCAGCCATCTTTTTCCGTATATTTTTTATATGCACATCAATGTAATTTGAATCGGAGTCATCGTCAGAGAAATTTCCCCAAATATGTTCGCTTAATTGCATCCTTGTCAGCGGTCTGTTTTTGTGCAGAATCATATAACTCAGCAAATCAAATTCTTTTCTGGATAAACAAATTTCATCCTTTTGAAAGTGGACAGACCGTTTATTAAGGTCTATAAAAAAATCGCCTAACTCCAAAACCGGATCATTATTTCCTGATTTACGCCTGGAAATTGCATGCATCCTGGACTGCAATTCTAATAATGAAAAGGGCTTCGAAAGATAATCATCTGCTCCAAGATCCAGTCCTTTGATTTTATCCTCCAATTTTCCCCGGGCTGTAATAATTATATAAGAAGCTTTCGGACAGAGACGTTTTGTGTCTTCTAATAAATCAAGTCCGTCTCCGTCCGGTAAACCTAGATCAAGCAAAAGGAAGTCATAACCATTGTCGATCATCAATCTTTTAGCTTGTGCTGCATTATATGCTACATCACATAGATAAAAGGCTTTTTCTAAAAAAAGTTTCATTTCCCTGGCTAGTGATCTTTCATCTTCAATGATCAATACTTTCATAATATTAGAATTGGTAGTAAAAGCTCAACGTTAGAAAGGAATTCATTTTTCCTTTATCAATATCTACATGATTACTGATTAAAGAAAGTTGATACGCTGCTTCAATCATGTAATTTGCCCTGTTGTAAGCAATCGGAAGTTTGAAATTATAGGACAGAATATCGAAACTTGTTTTTTCAACTTGTTTGTCATTATTGCCGGGAGGGTTACCAAAAATCGGGTCTTTAATAATACCCAATAAACTATCCCGTACTTTCTTTTGTGATTTATACGTTTGGTAGAAATGTTGGGTGCCAGCAACGATACTTGCAGATGGGGAGATACTCACAATATCTTTTTTTCCTATGCTGAACAGGTTAATGTCTTTTGAAACTTCTCCTGTTGCGAAGGCATCATTTGATTTTCCAAAGGCATAATCCCCCGTGACGCTTGTTTTAATCCAGCTATTGTTTGATAAAGTAATGCTGGCATTATCTGCGTTACCTGCCTGTAATAGGGGAGAATGCTCAGGAAAAAAACTATGGCTGTAACTAATATCAGTGGAGAAATTTTCGCCCAGATTGAAATTGACTCCCACACCCAGGCTGGCTGCTGATACGTTGGAGCTCTTTTCATTTAATAATTTAAACGTCTGGCCCGTAAAATAAAATCCTGACTTAAGGCGGTAATTAGCCGCTAAGGCAACATACGGAGTATTTTCGGCTGACCGCTGACCGTAATAGCTGGCATTGTTAGAGTAAACACTACCCAGGGTAAAAGTTGATTTTGCGGGAACTTCATCTGTTTCAGCGCTTGTTGAGGAATCGCCTTGGGCAAAACAATAGCTACTGCTTATTAGGGCAACGATTATTAATATTGATTTCATGAGGTTATACTTTGCGGTTAATTGATCCCCTTTATCAGAGGTTTGATGATTTTAGGTTTGATAATTTTGGGCGTAATAATTTTTGGTTTGATGACTTTTATACGCTCTACTTTCACCACTGGTATGGGCACAGATTGACGGCGTGCTCTGGGAACTTCTTTTATCGTTTCTATAACCGGTTTTTCAGATTTGGTTTCTGTATTCTTCGATACAGGTGGCAATGTGTCGCTTTGGATTAAACGGATCGGTTCAATAAAAATTTGATTATTACTTGCCGGTTTACCCTCTTTTGCTAACACCCACATAGGTATAGCTGTTATGAAACATAGAACTGTAAAAGTCTTTAAAATGATTGCACCCTTCATTGTGTACGTTTAAAAGCAGGTTTTGCAAATTAATGCAAAACCTGCTTTTGATTATTTTATTTTTATACCTGCTTTTGTATGGATGTTTGCTCCTGTTTTCACAGACACCGGTTTTACATGAATGTTGTTTGATGCCGCACCGCCTGCATTTATGGAAGCAGAACCGTTTTTATTTATTTTCTTTTCAGCATGAATCATCTTTTTATTTAATTTGGATTCTGCCTTGCTACTACCTTCCTTGATGTCATGGGTCTTTGTTTTTACCAGGATTTTTTCGTCGCTGTCCAATTGATCTTCATTGCTTTTAATTCCCTTTTCAGAAATTGATCCTTTAGCTTTTATAGACGTTTTTTCACCTGATTTATTGTTTGTTTTTAATAAGTTTACAGATGTAGAAGATTGTTCAGAGGCATCTGCATCTTTATTAGAATTTGTAGAGGACCACATTTCATTTAATCCTACTCCTTGAGCTTTGTCAGACGCATTACCTTTTTTAGCTTCCGAAGCTATTTTTCCTTTTATATTTCTTTCGCTGGATTTCTTTTCTGTATTTTTTACATCATCCGCTTGAATTGTCGCGGTGGAGGAAGCACTTCCTGAATGATTCACTTCGCTTTCATTCTTGTGGCTTTTAACGGATGTTTTGTTCTTTACATCGCTTTTGCTCTTTACACTGGTTTGTGCAAATGTTGCAACTGAAAATAATAATACGATCGATGATAATAATGTCTTTTTCATAATGGTTGTTTTTATTTGTTTATGATTGATTAGAAGACAAACATATAATCCCAAGATGAAGAGAAAATGAAAAATGAAAAAATAGTTTTAAATGAGTCGCTTTTTTCTTCCGGCGCAGGTCTCCTGACCTGTGACTTACCGTTACTAAACTTACCGGCGATAGCTTTTAGCTTTCGATGCTACCTCCATTAGATAATTTTTCAGGTATATTCCTTGGGTGCATTTCAAAATGTCGCTGGTTATAAACTAGTCGGACGGCGAAGTATAGGTTTTGGTTGGTTTCCACGGGTTCAAAAAATGTTTAACTCACTTTTAAATTCAAACTTAGATTCGACCCCGCTGGGGTCGGGTATTCAATTATTGCTTCAACTATCAACATTTGACCCCGTTGGGGTCTGATAACCTTAGTAACGATAAGGGTGATTAACCACCTCAACGCTATTTGGTTGTAACAATTTATTTTGTAGTATCCCGACAAGCCGCCGCCTGTGTTTTGAGAATAATAACTTCTTATTAAACGATTGATGGATCTGGTAGTTTGAAAAATTCGTGTAATTTGTGCCTAAAATTCGTGTTT
>JBBSUB010000052.1:0-21091 GCA_038235345.1 Chitinophagales bacterium | reverse complement strand
TCGCCGGAAACGGCTATGGAACAATCTGTTTCTGCTCCTGGTTTAACTGTTCCAAGCTCTTTAAAACTTCGTTCTCCTGCATTATAGGTGTAGGCAAAAAGCCTGAGAGCATTATCGCTCCACCTCCAGCCAAAACGGGCGCTGTATTGATGATGCATTTGATTATTATCGCTAAAACCAAATAATTTATTGATATCCGTTTGGTTTTCGGGGTTGGTAGTCGTATAGATAGCTGAACTGTCAAATTTTACGGTAAAAGACATGTTGCTGGTTTTCACCGGAACAATACCATTTTTATCGGAGTATTGCTTGCCTTTAAAAATACTATATCGTATGAAGGAAAAGGGAGCTTCCGTTTTTGTAAATGTATTTTCATCGGGTGTCAATGGTTTCTGTTTACTGCAGGCTGAGAGCATGACGATGGCGATGAAATAGTAGGCGACTATTTTTTTCACTGGTTGGTTTTCATTTAGGTTATAGGTATTGAACGTAAGAAAGTGTGGCGGGAGTATGTGGGATTGAGAATTAAAAATTAAAAATTAAGAATTAGGAATTACGAATTACGAATTGTGAACAGTGAGAATTGAAAAGAGAAAATGAGACATCGGATGCATTTAAGCAATCGAATATTTGCTTTAAAAAAACGTTATCCGGCCCCATTCTTTTAATTACTTTTCAGCCGCTTTCTTCAAAAAAAATAAATATTCCCCAGGCTCTATTGGGGAGAATCCCTAATAGGCAAATCAATTCTGAACCTGGTACAAACTATCGCCCGAAGACAAGTAATCATACCCATCACAAAGATTACAAAAATCAGCGTCCAGACAATTCTACCTCATCACCCTCAATACCTCCACTTCTCCGCCAGGTTTATTCACTTCCAATTGATACACTCCATTGCTCCATTGTTTATTCCATGGAATGGTTTGGGTTGCAGAACCATTTTGCTTTTCGAATGTATTCGAATGAACGACTTGTCCCAACGAATTCAATAAACGGATACCATAAAGACCAGCCGGCTGATTACTCAATTGTACACGAATGTTTTCACCTTTTGACGGATTCGGATAAACAGATATTTCCGGAAGGGTGGTGCCGATAAGCACTTTCACCGTTTGGGAATACCCGGATTTGCCCTTTAAATCTCTATTGAGAATACGGTAGTATTGATAGCCTTGCGTGGCGTTTTTGTCCAGCCAATGATACAGAATGGATCTTCCGTTGGTCGATGCAATTTCACTCTGTTTGATAAATTTATTTCCATCCAGGGATTTTTCTACTTCATAGCTCTGCATATTACTTTCGTTTTCTACTTTCCATTCTACCAGGATATCTGCATTTTTCTGTATGGCTGTTATCGATGTAATGGTTACCGGCAAAGGAGCCATCGGTCTGAAAATGACCTGGAATCTGTTTGCCGCAGCACTTTCAGGAACTGCGGTCACATCAATATTGATCGTGCTGTTTTCAAATAGACTTACGGGTGTAGTAGTGTTTGTGAATTTATCGAGCAAGAAAGCTTGCAAATCGGCAGTTTCCATATTCTGCGGCGTGAACCTTAACTGATAGGTTTTTTGTCTCAATCTGGCAAAATGATAATAAAGAGTATCCCTCTCTGTTGCGGTTCTACGTGCTTCCAAAGCAAGAATTTTACCGTCTCTTTTCAGACCAAAATTTTCACCATCATTGAGGAGCTTCGTAGCATCGTCACCGTCAACATCATTATTAAACGAATCATCAAAAGCCGCGACATTCCCATCTGCTATCAAGGCATCATTGTCCGGGCCTGTATATAAACTAACTCCAAATAATTGTCTTTTATTTCCCCCTTGTATGCCCATTGGCCTTGCGAAGCTTTTCATTGTGTTCTCACTTACTTTCGTTTCTTCATCAAAATTGAGAGAATAGGTTGCAGGCCCAAATGCTGCCACACCTGTCGTGTAAATGAAAAATGCCTGTCCGGATTGAATGGTGCTTTTATCAACACCTGTGGGGTAGGGTAGTGTTCCTCCCGGTATAGGCTTCCAGTCATTGATACTGCTGATTGTCTGATAACCACCTAATCCGTATGACCCGTAAAGGTTCGGATCCCAAACATAAAATTTATCGTCTATTCCGGTTGATCGGTTGATCTTTTTAAAATCAATGGCAGATGCATACGGATTTCCGATGGATTGAAAAACATTCGGAATCGTGTTGATGTCCGGTTGATCTCCCGTGAATAAAGGACCTGTCGTTCTTAAGACGGTGGGTATGGGTGCACTATTTGCCCCGGAAAAATTAAAAACAGATCTGTCGCCCCGGACAAATACAAAATATCCGGCGGGATTATGAATTTGCGTCGTGGCCGGATTGCTAACCCCAATCCAGTTGTTGACCAAGGGATCATAGGTTTTCATGGATGGAGTTCCTGTATACACATCGAAACCGCCGGGAATGCCTCCGTTTCCTGTGACCCAGGTACCATACCCATTGGGCGTGGTGGTATTTAACCCATTTTCCATCCAGGTTTCTTTGATCGTTTTACCTGAAGTAGGAACGGCTAAGAATTGCCATGATTTTGCATGCTGACCAGTGGAAGTTCCGATATGAATATATCGTTCAACGGTTGCATTTCCTGTGATGGTATTGTTTACTCCAACTTTATCTACATTGGCTGTGCGTGCTGCATTGGATAGTAAAGTAAGGTTGTTGCCTGTATTTAATTTGGCGGACACATGACCAAAGGATAATGTTCCGGATATCTTTAAAGTATCAGACAAGGTATTTGAAATAGAGAGTGTCGCAGGATTACTCGCAATTAAATTCTGAATGGTTTTTTGAGCAAACATGCTGCCGGCTATGTTTTGGGCTGCTGTTCCATTCATTTCAATGGTACCGTTTATAGCAGTGAATGTGCCGGCAGGATTGCTGATAGCGCCGCTAATTTGCAATTTGGCGTTGTCTACTGTTACAATTCCGGTATTTTGAATGTTTAAATCGCCAACAACAGTGGCTAAGCCGGCAGTTATATTCAGTGTTCCGGGATTTGGCAGGCTTCCCATGCCAATCTGAGCTCCTCCATTGATGCGTAAGCTTCCGCCATTAACGTTTACAGTTCCTTTATTATTTAATAAAGTGCCAAAGATTACGTCATTCCCATTCGTACTAAAAGATCCGGGAGCGCCAAACATAGCCCTAACCTCCTGGTTTGCTTTAAGCTGACCGTTGGCTGTAAAATCTCCATTATTAAAGGTTAAAATGCTCAAAGTAGAAGCTGGATTATTACCTGTGCGAATCGTTTTGGGTCCTGCTCCGTTCATTTGTACATGCGATCTTACCGTCGGATTGAAGATGCCGGTAATATCCAGGTTTCCATTGATACTGATCATCTTGTTATTTAAATCCCACGATACACTATGCGCCATCGTTCCATTGGGTTGCACAAGTGCATTGTTGAAGGAATAATCACTATCAATTGCTTGTAATATCAGGTTACCTTGCGTTACAGTAAGCGTACCGGCCGAAGAAAAAGCTGCTGATGTATTCGTCACCATATTCAGAGCACTGGTCTTATTTATAACGAGATTATTAAAGGTTGTCTTTGCCGGCCCTCCAATGATTTGATTACTTCCTCCCTGGAAAGTAACCGTGGAGGTAGGTCCGGAAAGAGAAGTCGGAGTAGCATTATTATACCAGTTTCCATAGATGACATGCGAAAAGCTGCTTCCGTTTAAAATAGCAATTCCATTGATATTTGCATCGCCTAACATGGTCACATTCCCATCTGCTGTTTTAATGCCGGAATTGGAAACAGTCAGATTCCCATAAGGTGGCGTTGCATAAATAGTTTGGTTACCCGTTCCATTATATTCCACGGTGGAAGTGGGTGCAAGGGTGATCGTATTAAAATTCAAAGGAAAATTGCTATTGCCGATACCGCCTGTACTACCGGCAAGTTTTAGCCTGGCATTTGCCATTAATATAAAGTTTGAAGGAGTGCCCGGTACATACCGGTTTAGGGATTGCACGGAAGCAATTTCCAGCGTAGCACCGCTTTTGACCGTTAAATTATTGATGGTTTGAAAGCCTAAGGTGTTGGTACCTTTTAAAATAACTGTTGGAGTATTTACATCACCGATCAAGGTATTAAATCCAAGATAGATCGGGTATCCATTACTGTTATTATTGATGATTGTTTGAGTACCTGTCCCGTCAAAAACCAGGTAGGTTGGCTTATTCAATTGAGGATAGGCATCGTCACCCACACCACTTAAAGTGGCATTTCCTTTAAGAATAAACTTTCCTTTGTTGATCGTCCCTACAGGATTAGAGAATGGATAGACGATACATTCCCCGCCGCCGCCGGCTTTATTATCAGCACTGGTCATCAAATCTCCTTCAAAAATAAACAGCGAACCCGGGTCTGTTCCATCCAGGGTTAATTGCGTGGTTTTTCCTAAAGCATTGTTTTCTGAATAGAGCGTTGTTGTTCCTGTGATAGTAAGAGATTGGTTGCCAAGTCTTAGCCCTGCTTCGTAAATAGTTGATGTGGTTGTTGAACCTTTCAATTTAAAGTCCAGGCTTTTTATGGTCGTGGCAGAATTACTGAAAGTGATTGTGGAAGATTGATTTGAGGCGTTCAGAGAAATATCAATCAGTACATCTGTACATTGAATGGGTGCAACACCTGCTGCAATAAAACTGGTTGGATTCGTAGACCAATTGGCTGGTGAATTAAAATCTGTGCCTGTGGTTCCACCAGGCAGAGTGCTTGCTTTTCCACCCCAGTATAAAGTTGTATTTAAATAAATAGTTGCCACCAGTGAATTTTGTGCCGTACAGGAACCGTTTTGAACTACTGCCCTGTATTGGGTTGTTTGGGTTAATGCGGAATAGTTTTGTGTATTGCTTGTATTAACTATTGGGCTCCAGCTTGAACCACCGTTGGTGGAAGATTCCCATCTTGTAACATTTCCTGTATGACCGGATAAATTCAGCGTGCCGCTATTGCTGCCTGAACATACTGCTGCACTTCCTGAGACGGAGCCACCCACTGTAGCAGGCGTAGCGGTAAAAGTACCGGAACTTGTGGCAGTGCCTCCGGCTGTCGTTACATTTACTTTCCCCGTACAAGTTGTGCCCACTACTGCAACAATCTGTGTGGCTGTAAAAGAAGTAATTGATGTTACAGGGGTCGTTCCTATTTTAACATTAGCGGCAGTAATCCCATAAAAATTAGTTCCCGAAATGGTGATTGATCCTCCTGCGCACACATTTGGTGAAATGTCATCTATCCTTGGAGTAGGAATGACATACGTGATAACTACCTGTCCGTTTGCGCCATTTCCTCCTTGATATGAATTCTTGCCATTTCCTTTTTTTGCTCCACCTCCGCCGCCGCCTACAATGCCTCCATTTCCTCCGGCTGATTCACTTGCTGCTCCATCTCCACCACTACCGCCACCTGGTACGGCCGTCGCTCCTAAAGTACCAGTGGAATTATTTCCAGCGCCGGCTATACCTGCGCTTCCACCTCCGCCACCTGGTATTCCTGAAACTGCTCCAAATCCACTTCCTCCATTATGAGTTCCACCTCCACCAGCTCCACCAACTCCATTATCAGCATTACCTCCATTCCCTCCATCGGCCTTTGCTATACTTATTAAATGGAAATAAGAATCACCTCCCTTTCCTCCATTTCCGGAACTTCCGCTACCACCTGTGCCTACGATAACATTATATGTTGCTCCCTCAGTAACCGGCAAACTGGTAGTTTTGGAGTAACTACCACCACCGCCACCACCTCCGCTTAATTTTGAATTAGTAGTACTTACACCTCCTCCGGCTCCGCCACCACCCCAGCTTTCTACTGTGATGGATGACACTCCTGCAGGGCATTTCCATGGGGTAGTATTTGTAAAAGTTTCAGTAGTTTGGCTAAAAGATACAATTGAAAAGCTAGTAAATATTGAAAAAAGAAAGAATTTCCTGTAAGGTATGTGGGACTTTGACAAAAAAATCGTCAGTTTTGGTATAGGGGCAATCATGTGTGTTTGTTTTGGTGCTCCTATAACGAAAAGGATAAATAATTTATTGCAGAAATGTATAATAAAGTGGTATTCTAACAGTAAGTATTTTCGATTACGAATGCATATTGACTTCTTATCCAAATTTTGCCAACACCCCGGTCAATTTGAATCCCGCGGTATTCATTTTTGCATGATTTTAAAAATATAAACCATTTTCACCCTGGTTTATATAAAGTTATATTACCAGGATCTTCTGCTAGTACTTTTCTGGTATAACAGGCAGATATTTCATCTGTAATTATTTTTTTTATTCAAATACCTATTTGTCAATAATCATATATCCTTCCGGACCGGCATTTTTCTCCAGGATGGCGATAATTTCATCCGCGTGTTTTTCATTTTGTATAAAAATTGCCGGCTTCCCGGATAATCCAAATTGTATATCCATTAATTCTTCACTGTCATCATCTTCTTCAAGCAGGAATCGGGTAAGAGCAAATTCTTTGGCAGGCTGGAAACCCAGATCTTGCGCGTAGGCTACGGCGCCATAAATAATATTGTGAGCCAAGGCATACGGACATTCTTTGATTTCTTCTTCCTCTTTCAATACATTCAAAAATGCATGATATTTTCCCTGTTCATTAAACACATAAAGAGTTTCCTTTACACCCAGGCAATATAGATCCACCAGGAATAAACCAAAGGTGAAATTTCCATTTTTATGTACCCTTGTAACAACTAATGTAACAAGGCCTTTTTCCTGCCAGTCGCTACTTACATAACATGTACCTATGGGTAAAACTCTGGCTCTTGTTTTAAGGTAATTTTCCGGAGACATGGAGGGTGGCGTCTTATTTTTATCTGTATTTTTAGCCATTGTATTTTCTATATTGATGGTTTTTCGCAAAAAGAATTGTTTCAATTGTTCGATCAAACTAGGTGCAGGTAAGTTATAAATCAAACAAAATATTCCCGGCAAAATTAGACTGATTTCTTTTTGCTTGAATAAGATTTTATTCTGTTTGTACAGAGTGCATTTTTGGAAAGCTGACGAAAGGAATGCAGACTTGCCTTATAAATTCCTGGACGAACCAGGTGATTTTTGGAAATATTAATATCGATGTAAAGTAAAAGGTATGTTTGTTTTTTCAGCCATAATTTTTTTAGCAGTAATATGCGTTTTTGTCGGATTTTCATTATAGAAGTGCTTTACATAGTCAAATTTTATTTTTCTTTTTAAAAGAGTCACGAAGGAAAGTTTACCAAATACAACCGGTATTTGATGAATTTAAAAGGATATTGTAAGGTATTCCCAATTTAAATTGTAAACACTCCAAAATAGTTCAAAACCGGCATAATTCCATCTGGTTATTTATGCAAAATCCTTCGGACTACTTTAAAAATAAGGTTGGTATTATTCTTTAAATATAAATTCTGAGATTACAGTTTAGTAGCAAATGGGTATTTCATTCAGGTCTTCTAAAGTCGCTACTTTGAGAAAGATAATTAAAACACCCATGTCATTTGATTGGCATGGGTGTTTTAATTTTTGAAAATAAATTGTATTTCCTATAATGTTGCCGAAAGTGACCGGTATACTTCTGATGAAATTAAATAAAATCTCTTAAATCCTGGTTCAGCTTTTCTTTTTCTGTGAACCATAAACCATGTGGGGCACCTTCATAAATTTTAAAAGTTGAATTGGTAATCATCTTCGCTGATTGATGCCCGGCGGCTTCTATTGGAACTGTTTTATCTGCGTCGCCATGAATGATGAGCGTAGGAACGTTGATATTTAAAACATCCTTTCTAAAATCTGTAAAGGCAAATGATTTAGCGCACTCAACCGTTGCGATGGGAGAAGAATTCATAGCTCTCACTAAATTATTGTCGAGGAAGGCGTCGGAAACAGGATGACTGACCAATCCAACACCAAAAAATGATTTACCAAATGATTTTAAAAATTCGGGACGGTCTTCCAGCATTTTCTCTGCCATTTTTTCAAAAGCTTCTTTTGGTGTACCGTCAGGATTTGAATCTGTTTTGAGCATGTAGGGAACCACGGCACTTATCAATATAACTTTTGATACCCTTTCTCCTCCATACAAAGAAAAATATTTTGCAATTTCGCCACCGCCCATTGAAAAACCAACTAATGTTACATCCTGCAAATCCAATTCATCCAAAATTGATTTTAAATCGCCGGCGAGTGTATCATAATCGTAACCTTCAGAAGGCCATGTAGATTTTCCAAAGCCTCTTCTGTCATACGTTATACAACGAAAATCTTTATATAACTCATTTACCTGGTATTCCCACATTTCACTATTGAGTGGCCAGCCGTGAATAAATACTACATTTTTTCCTTTACCTAAATCATTGTAATAAATATTTACCGGGTCTGCATTGTTTTGATTTGATTTAATGAAGGGCATAACTTAATTTTTAAATTGAATAATTAATCTAATCCTTGTCAAAAATGCTGCCAATGAAAAATCCATAAAATAAGAAATACCTGGTAAATTTTAAAAGAGATGCGGAATGTATCGGCAATCTGAACCATAATTAAAGCAAATCTTTCAGGCCGCCAAAGACAAGCATTTCAACCACGATACTTCGCAAATAAGTTGAATAACAAAAATCGTCAGCCATTTGATCTCTTATTTTATGGAAGATCAATTTTTCTAAGACGTACATCTATTCAGACATGAAAATTTCCGGCAGCACTAATTTAATCATTTCTTTCTCACCGTCTTTCTCTTTTCAATTTCCGGGCAGATCATCATCTTCTTTGGATTGAAGAAAGATTTTTCTCAAAATGGACCAGCCCGCCAAATCATAATGCTTGGTACTAATATTGTAACCTTTTGAAAAAGAATTATTTAAAAGGCATTAAACAAAATTATTCATGAAAGCAATTTGGAACAACGCAGTGATCGCGGAAAGCAATAAGACAGAAGTCGTTGAAAATAATCATTATTTTCCTGTAGATTCCGTAAAGAAAGAATTTCTCACATCATCTGAAACCCATACTTCTTGTCCGTGGAAAGGAAAAGCTTCTTATTACAATATTGAGGTAGATGGAAAAACGAATGCTGATGCTGCCTGGTATTATCCTGAACCCAAAGCAGCAGCCAAAGAAATTAAGAATCACGTGGCATTTTGGAAGGGAGTTAAAATAACCGAATAGATATTTTGAGTGAACATGAATTTGAATCGCTCTTCAATTTTTAAACAAAATAAATGAAAAATTACGACGCAATCATTATTGGATCCGGACAGGCTGGTACGCCTCTTTCAAAAAAACTAGCCAAAGAAGGTTGGAAAACAGTCCTCATTGAAAAGGATCTGATTGGAGGAACGTGCACCAATGTTGGATGTACTCCTACCAAAACAATGATTGCTTCTGCTAAACGAATGTACGATTGCAAAAAAGCAAAGGAATTAGGCGTGCATACAGGAGAAATAAGTATTAACATCGACGAAGTGCTTAAACGTAAGGATCAGATAGTGGAAAGCTTCCGCAATGGCGCCACAAAGGGATTGGAGAAAGCGGAAAACCTGGAGATCATTTTTGGAACGGCCGTTTTTACCGGCAATAAAACTATAAAAGTTACTGATAAGGAAGGGACGGAAAAAGAAATGACTGCAGATAAGATCTTTATTGATGTAGGTGCACGTCCTGGTGTTCCGGAAATTGAAGGGTTAAAAGATGTCCCGTATCTGACCTCAACAACGATGATGGAATTGCACGAAGTACCGGAGCATTTGCTCATTATTGGAGGTGGATATATCGGTTTGGAATTTGGACAAATGTATCGGCGTTTTGGAAGTAAGGTAACCATCCTGGAAGAAGGGAAACGTTTCCTTAGAAAAGAAGACGAAGATGTAGCCCAGTGTCTCCGGGAAATTCTCGAAGCGGAAAAGATTGAGATCTTTACGGATACACAATTACGTTCTGTGAAGAAAGAGAATAATGGAATACAAGCTGTTGTGAAAATAGCTGAAAAGGAAAGAACGATTACTTGTTCCCACATACTTTTGGCAACAGGCAGAAAACCGAATACCGATCTTTTAAAAGTTGAACTTGGTGGCATCAATATAAACGAATATGGTTTTATAGAAGTGAATGATCAGCTTGAAACATCTGTGGAAGGAGTATATGCCCTGGGAGATGTAAAAGGCGGTCCGGAATTTACACATGTCGCTTATAATGATTACCTGGTGGTGTACAATAATCTTATAAAAGGCAAGACTGAAAACTACCACGACAGATTGGTTCCTTACACGATGTTTACGGATCCGCAATTAGGAAGGGTGGGAATGACAGAAGATGAAGCTAAAAAGAAGGGATTGAAAATTCGTGTAGCTATTTTTTCCATGAAACATGTGGCCCGCGCAATTGAGATTGGTGACATCAGGGGAATGATGAAAGCTTTGGTAGATGCCGAAAGTGGTGCTATTTTAGGTGTGGCGATCGTAGGAGAACAGGGTGGGGAAGTGATGACAGTTTTACAAATGGCGATGGTAGGTGGCGTAACCTGGCAGCAAATAAGGTCCTTGCCCATTGCACATCCTCTCTACGCGGAATCTCTGAATAATCTCTTTATGCAATTTGATAAAAAATGATCGATGTACAGGAACTTAGCAAAACGTTTCAGCACAAAACGGCAGTGGACACCATTTCTTTTAAACTGAAAAAAGGAGAAACGCTTGTGCTTCTTGGAACCAGTGGCAGTGGAAAAACGACCATGCTACGAATGATCAACCGGTTAATTGATCCGGACAAAGGAACTGTGTTCATCGATGGCAAAAATATTTTGGATCAGGATGCCGAAAGCCTTCGGAGAGGTGTTGGGTATGTATTGCAGAATTACGGATTATTTCCCCATTTTACTGTTGCCGAAAACATTGCCATTGTGCCCAAGTTACTCAAATGGCCGACAGTAAAAATAAACCAACGTACAGACGAACTTCTTACAAAATTGCAGCTACCTCCCGCTCAATACAGGAAAAAATATCCTGATGATTTAAGTGGTGGACAAAAGCAACGTGTAGGGCTGGCAAGGGCATTGGCAGCGGATCCGCCGATATTATTAATGGACGAACCTTTTGGCGCTTTGGATACACTCACACGCATGTCTGTCCGAAAAGAGTTTATTAACCTGGATGAATTGAAAAAGAAAACCATCATCCTGGTGACGCATGATGTGCAGGAAGCGTTTGAATTGGGTGATGTGATTGGCCTCATGGATAATGGGCGGTTGGAGCAATTCGGAAAACCGGCCGAATTGCTTTTTCATCCCGCAAATGATTTTGTGAAAAGCTTTTTACACCCGCACAGGTTGCAGCTTGAATTGCAATTGATCACCCTGGAAAATTTGTGGGATGATCTGCCGGCACCTTCCTCAACCAAATCTACTTCCTATAATAGTTCGCAAACTCTTTGGAATACCCTGGATATTTTAATGCAGGAGAACACATCTTTACCTGTTTTGAATAATGGAACCGGTGAGGTAAAAGAGATCAATGGGGAGGATATTTTTAACGCGCTTCAAAAATATAAAACCAGACTCTGAAATGCAAGATCACCAAACTTTAGCGCAATTTATGGTGCAGAACTCAGACAAACTGGGGCAGCAAACATTAACCCATATCGGGCTGACATTTAGTGCATTATTTATCGCGCTGATTGTCGGGTTACCGCTGGGTATCTGGATAAGCAGAAGGCAACGCTATGCCGGTGTTGTATTGGGTTTTGCCGGGGTCATGCAAACAATTCCTTCTATTGCATTATTGGGATTTTTAATTCCTGTGATGGGAATTGGTGCGAAGCCTGCTATCACTGCGTTATTTTTATATGCGCTTCTGCCCATTATCCGCAATACATATACGGGAATTACAGAAGTGGATGCATCTGTCGTGGACGCAGCAAAAGGAATGGGCATGAGACCTCTTCAGATTTTGCGACAGGTACAGATTCCACTGGCCATGCCGGTGATCCTGGCAGGTATACGTACAGCTACGGTGATCAGTGTAGGCGTGGCCACCCTGGCGGCGTACATTGCTGCAGGCGGATTAGGAGAATTTATTTTTGGAGGAATTGCCCTGAACAATACCAATATGATTTTAGCAGGCGCGATCCCCGCCGCATTGCTGGCCATCATCTTTGATTTTTTATTATCTCTTTTACAAAAAGCACCTTTAAATAAATTGAGAAAAGCAGTAAGGATTTTGCCTTTCGTCTTTATTGCACTTTCTTCTTTTTACCTTTTACCCGCCTCCGGTAAAGGTTTGCTGGCGGGATTTACGCCAGAATTTATGGGCCGGGAAGATGGCTATTTAGGACTCACTTCAAAATATAAATTGCATATTCGAAATGTGGTGATCAGCGATGCCGTGATGTATAAAGCGCTCTATGAAAAACAACTGGATGTGGTGAGCGGTTACAGTACTGATGGACGAATAAAAGCTTATGACCTGGTTACGCTGGTAGATGATAAAACCATTTTCCCCCCTTATTATGCAGCACCATTGGTGCGCACGGATGTTTTAATTAAATATCCGGAATTGGAAGCTGTTCTCAATCTGTTGTCCGGACACATTAATGACAGCATTATGACGGATATGAATTACCAGGTGGATGTGGAGAAATTATTACCGGAAGCAGTTGCAAAAAAATTCTTAGTAAAAACCGGTTTGTATAAAAATCCCCGTCAGGGAAATAAAGGAACGATCCGCCTGGGTTCTAAAATTTTTGGTGAGCAATACATTCTCATCGAAATGTATAAAATGCTGGTAGAAGGAAATACCGATCTGCAGGTTCAGACCAGAACAGGCCTGGGCGGTACCAAGATTTGCTTTGATGCCCTGAACCTTGGAGAAATAGATATGTACCCGGAATATACCGGAACCGGATTGTTGGTGATCCTTCAACCATCTCAAAATATAGTTTCGGATTTGATGGGCAATCCGGACAAGGCATATCAGTATGTGAGGGAGAATTTTTTAAAGAATTACCAATTGAGCTGGTTGAAACCAATCGGCTTTAATAATGCCTATGCTTTAATGATGCGCCGGGAGCAGGCAAATGAATTGGGAATAAAAACGATTTCAGATTTGAAGAGGGTGGTGCATGAGCATTAGCTGTTATTAAGTGTTTTTCTTTAGTCATGTACCTTCGCCGATCGCCAGGAAATGGTTTGTGACACCAACCATGGAGCCGCCGCAGGTAATGCAAGTCCCACATCGAAATCATATTTGCATACTTTCCAAAAGTTCGAAGTCCTGGTCATGCAATCACGGGAAGAGTCTGCAACTTTTGGAAAGTTTTGGGAGGGACGTTGCGATAATTCAATTATGATTTTCCCGCGTGGTTGGCATCTCGCCAACCACTAAAACTTTTATGCGAAAGGTCTTTTGGGGATTTCTTTGTGAGAGAGGTTGCCATAAGAAATTAGTTCAACTTTTATATTTCACAGGAAATGGTTTGTGCACAACCATGCGCCTGCTACCTGACAAAAATTTCTTTCTATTTATCTGGAAGTTTAAATATTTTAAAGCAAAAACCTCAGCAATTGCATCTATTCCCAAAATCATTTACCTTGTAAAAAAAACTGCTTTGAAAACTACCAAAACGTTCAAATTGTTTCTTCTTGCAATTGCTTTTATAAGCATTAAAAATAGGGCGTTTAGTCAAAATACAGATAAGCAAAATCCTATAATTTTTCTGGAAGAATCTATTGGTGGTGCTTTTGGAGCTGCCGGTGGTTTTGCGCTCGGATTGGGAATTAATTACCAGGTGAACCGGAGTTTATTTACTGCGAGATATATAGGCACAGCAAGATTAAGTGTCGGTGTTCTGGATCCTATTGTACCGCTGCCCATTTTAAATGTACGCAATAGTATGGGCGAAGTAGCCATACTTTACGGAGTAAGATTTATTGAAGAAGGTCAGTCATATAGTTTTTCTCTTGGGGCTTCCTACAATGATTATTATCAATATTATGATAGGGCTGGGAATGTTAACGAAAGAGATTATAATTATTTCGGGGTTCCTTTTGAAGCGAATTTAAAATGGTTTAAAAGTGAAAAAAAGCGGTTTAGAATTTATGGGCTTATACCTGTAGGTCCACCTACAGGTTTTGGCGGAAGTATTGGTTTTAAACTGTTCGGAAATATTTCGAATCAAAGTTATGCCGGCATAACTTTAAGTATCGGTCTTGGATTACATAAAGTGTATGAATAAGAATCCGCAAAAAAAAATTCCACCACAAAAAAACGTTCCGAAAAATATTTTTTTCGGACCGTTTTAAATCACTTTTTAAATTATTTCGCTGTTTCTTTTATTTCTTCTGTTACATAATCTTCTTTCATATCCTCTGTAACAGTTGTAACTTTTACTACGTTCGTCGGAAGGTGTAATTTTACGGGTGTACTACCTGTGTTCACAACGGTGTCGCCTACTCTCAAAAATCCGCGTTCCCCTAATATCCCGATCTGGTCATAAAAGATCTCATCAAGGCTCTCTTCTTCTTCATAAAAGAATGCACGAACGCCCCAACTGAGGCTCAATTGGTTGATCAGGCTTTTTTCTTTACTGAAAATATATAAAGGAGATTTAGGGCGATAACTGCTCAACATAAATCCGGTATATCCACTGGCAGTCATACCGATTAATGCGTCTGCATTTAAATCCTGGGCCAGTTTACAGGCGCTATAGCAAACTGCATCACTTAAAAAAGAAGGTGAATGTGGTTGAGGAGTCAAAATGTCATCGCGGTTATAATCATACGCGGTTTTCTCGATTTCCATGATGATCTTACTCATCGTTTGGATAACAAGGGTAGGATGCATACCTGTGGCAGTTTCTCCGCTCAACATTAAAGCATCCGCACCTTCCAGAACTGCATTTGCCACGTCAGTGATCTCACTTCTGTTTGGTTTAATACGATCCATCATACTTTCCATCATCTGTGTAGCCACGATCACGGGTTTCGCGCGGTGCATACATTTGCGGATAATTTCCTTTTGGATCAACGGTACTTTTTCTACAGGAAGTTCAACACCAAGATCGCCTCGCGCAATCATAATCGCGTCGCTTTCAAGGATGATGTCACGGATATTTTGTACTGCCTGGGGTTTTTCTATTTTGGCGATCACTTTTGCCGTACTGTTTCTCTCTTTAAGGATCTTTTTTAATCCCTGGATATCTTCTACTTCCCGCACAAAGGAAAGAGCAATCCAATCTACATCCTGATCAATTATAAAATCGAGGTCTTCCAGGTCTTTTTCTGTAAGGGCAGGCAATGAAACATTTGTATCCGGAAGATTCAAGCCTTTTTTGGATGAAAGAATTCCACCCATGATCACTTCAACTTCTACATTATTGTTTGGGAGAACCTTTATCACTTTTACTTCCAGTTTTCCATCATCAATCATGATGAGATTACCGGGCGTTACATCTTTATGCAATCCTTTA
Source organism: Chitinophagales bacterium (assembly GCA_038235345.1). Taxonomy (GTDB): domain Bacteria; phylum Bacteroidota; class Bacteroidia; order Chitinophagales; family Chitinophagaceae; genus Ginsengibacter. Next base: position 5,599 of record JBBSUB010000052.1, on the reverse strand, counting down.
TAGCTCACATAAATTTTTTCCTTTGTGCCAATACACTTCTCATTTGTAAAAGTGAGTATATCACCGGGATTGATTTGTAAGGCATTATTCTCAATTTCTCCTACGCGCAATTTTGGACCCTGAAGATCTGCCAGGATAGCAATATTAAAGGGTAGTGATTTGTTTATCTTCCTGATTATTTCGATAATCCTGGCTTTATCTTCATGGTTTCCATGAGAAAAATTCAGGCGAAACACATTCACACCGGCATGCACTAACTCCAGCATTGCTTCATAATTATCACACGCAGGCCCCACCGTGGCTACAATTTTCGTTTTCTTTTTGGAGTGTTTAAAGCCAGCTTCATGGTCCATTTCACGATGAACATATTTAGATATGTGTTTTGACATAAGATTTTAATTGGATTTAAATTATATTAATTTGAGGAAATTCTTAGGTAGATAAGATTCGGACTATTTTCATCCACTCCTCACTGATTTTTTCTTTCTTTTTAACTGCCTGGCTTAATGGCGTATAATGCATTTTATTGTTAACAATTCCAACAAACACATTAAATTTTCCCTCAATCAGGCATTCTACTGCAGCATAACCCATGCGGCTTGCGATTAGCCTGTCCAGACAGGAAGGCGATCCGCCACGTTGAATATGACCCAGAATACAAACCCGCACTTCTTGCCCGGGTATTTGTTCTGTAATCGTTTTAGCAAGTTCGTTAGCGCCATATGCTTCTCCTTCGGCGACAACAATAATATTTACCAGCTTTTTTCTGCCGTGTTTTTCTTTCAATGTTTTAATAATATCCTCCACGTCTGTCTTTCGTTCAGGAATCAGGATATTTTCGGCTCCGGTAGCAACTCCGCTATGAAGAGCGATAAATCCGGAATCCCTGCCCATTACTTCGATTATAAACAAGCGGTCGTGTGCATCTGCCGTATCCCTTAATTTATCAATGGCAGAAACGGCCGTATTAACAGCCGTATCAAATCCTATTGTAAAATCTGTTCCGGCAATATCCTTGTCGATGGTGCCGGGGAGTCCGATACAGGGGATATCGTATTCACTACTGAAAGTTTGAGCTCCGCGGAAAGAACCATCTCCACCGATGACTACCAGGCCATCTATCCCATGTTTTTTTAAATTATCATACGCTTTCTTTCTTCCTTCGGGCGTTAGAAATTCTTTACAGCGTGCGGTTTTTAAAATAGTTCCTCCTCTTTGGATAATATTAGCGACACTTTTACTTTCCATTTTGAAAATTTCGCCATCGCACAATCCCTGGTATCCCCTGAGAATTCCATAAACTTCTAAATTATTATAAATTCCTGTTCGCACTACGGCGCGGATAGCAGCGTTCATTCCCGGTGCATCACCTCCGGAGGTGATTACACCTATTTTTGTTACACGACTTTTCAAACTATTAATTTATCTTATTAAAGCATACTGAAAATTATATGTGCCAAAATTACCCATATAATCAGACAAGTATGAAACTCTGTTTAAAAAAAGAGAAGCGGCAAATTTAATTATTTTTATCCTCTTCACCACCGGATTGTTTTAATAATTCTATTTCGCATACAATATTGACTTTATCACCTACCAGGAAGCCTCCGGATTCCAGGGCTGTATTCCAGTTTAATCCCCAGTCTTTACGATTTATTTTCCCATGTATTTCAAAGCCTGCTTTTTCTGCGCCCCAGGGATCTTTAATAATACCTCCAAATTCTACATCCAATTTTATTTTTTTTGTGATTCCTTTGATCGTAAGATCACCCCAAAGTTCATAACTGCCATCATTATCTACCGGTTCGATGGTGTTTGACCTGAAAGTAATTTCTTTGTGATGTTCTACATCGAAAAAGTCTGCACTCTTTAAATGAGTATTTCTGTTCTGTACATTTGTTTCCAGGGAGGCAGGATTCATCCAGAAATCTATTTCTGCGGATAAGAAATCTTCCCCGGTTGTAACAATGTTTGCATTGTATTCATTAAATACACCTTTTACATTTGAGATCATCAGATGTTTTACTTTAAAAGAAATTTCAGAATGTTCGGGATCTATCGTCCATTTAGTTGTTGTTGACATGATGTTTATTTTTTTTAATGATAATTTGGATTTACCCGGAATGTCCACGGGGAACAGCGACTTAAGTTTAATATTTCAATAATTTATGCTCAATACTCAAGCCAATAATTTGATACTTTATTAAGAATTCTCAATTCCGGTACCTTATTAAACCGGCTTATTGCCGGAAAATTTTTTAGGATTAAAACCTAATTTAAATTCGGTTTGCTTTCTTCTATTGGTATTAATTAATTTTTTTTTTTGAGCAGGATGCCTTTTTTCACTTTAACATATTTATCTTTCCAACTTAGTTAAATTTATTTTCTTCAATTTCATGTAAAGTTTTACCATAACATGCCTAATTCTCTTTTTCGTAAAAAAAGCATTACTTCTATTCTGGCTGACGCACAAACCGGACTTTCGGATGCAACACATTCCGGATCGGGATTAAAGAAAATACTGAAATTACGCGATCTGGTAGCCATGGGTATCGCAGCGATAGTAGGCGCGGGCATTTTCTCTACTATCGGAAATGCGGCATTTCATGGTGGGGCAGGGGTATCACTTTTATTTGTAATTACCGGTGTTACTTGTGGATTTTCCGCTTTATGTTATGCCGAATTTGCTTCAAGAATTCCGGTGAGCGGTAGTGCTTATACATATGCCTACGCTTCATTTGGGGAATTAGTCGCCTGGATTATCGGCTGGGATCTTTTAATGGAATATGCCATTGGAAATATAGCAGTTGCTATTTCCTGGAGCCAGTATTTTGTGAACCTAATGGAAGGGATTCATATACATATTCCGGCGGCCTTAACAACGGATTATTTTAGTGCCTCCAGTGGTTTTAAGGAAGCATCTGCTGAATTAGCAAATGGTGCTGTACTAACTGATCTGGCGCGCCCTCTCCAGGTGGCTTATGAAGCCTGGTCATTTGCTCCTCAAATAGGCGGATTTAGAATTATCGCGGATTTACCTGCTCTTGGAATTGTATTTTTAATAACCTGGCTTGTGTATGTAGGAATCAGTGAAACCCGTCGTGCGACAAATATGATGGTGATACTTAAAATTGCTATTCTGTTAGTGGTCATTATGGTCGGTGCGTTTTATGTAGCTCCGGCAAACTGGAGCCCTTTTTTGCCAAATGGTTTTGAGGGCATGATGAAAGGAGTTTCGGCTGTGTTCTTTGCCTATATTGGCTTTGATGCCATATCCACTACAGCCGAAGAATGTGAAAATCCACAAAGGGATTTACCGAGAGGAATGATTTATTCCCTTATTATATGTACTGTCCTTTATATTATCATAGCCCTGGTGCTAACCGGCATGGTTTCTTATCAAAAATTGCAGGTCGGCGATCCGTTGGCCTTTGTTTTTCAACAGGTCGGATTGCATAAAATAAGTTATGTCATTTCGTTTAGTGCAGTGATAGCAACAGCAAGTGTTCTTTTGGTTTTCCAGATGGGACAACCCAGGATCTGGATGAGCATGAGCCGGGATGGTTTGTTGCCAAAAGCGTTTAGCCGTATTCACCCCAAATATAAAACGCCTTATTTCGCAACGATCGTTACAGGTATATTCGTAGCTGTTCCGGCACTTTTTATGAATCTTACAGAAGTGACTGACCTGACAAGTATCGGAACATTATTCGCTTTTGTACTGGTTTGTGGCGGTGTATTATTATTACCTGCGCGGGAAAAAACAGATGTTAAGCCCAAATTTCAAATCCCTTATATAAGTTCCCGCTTTATAGTTCCTGTTTTATTTCTGGTAGGAGTTTATTTCTTCTGGAGTAACTTCATTGGTCTTTTTGACTTTACAGAAGGTTGGGAAGTTTTTAGAGACAAATTGCCGTTTTTCCTTTTTGTCTTATTGGCTATTTCCTTAACCATTGCATCGTTTGTGAATAAACTTTCCCTGATTCCCGTTTTAGGTTTGGCAAGTTGTTTTTACCTGATGACGGAATTAGGATACACAAACTGGATGCGCTTTTTGATCTGGCTGGCAATAGGATTGGTTATTTATTTCCTCTACAGCCGGCAACATAGTAACCTTGGTAAGAAGCAGACAGCGGAAGAGTTAGGGGTTAAAAGTTAGGAGTTAGGAGTTCATAGTTTGTAGTTTGTAATTTGTAGTTTGTTTGACGTCGCCGATACTTAAGCTGTTGGCTCATTGCTTAAAAGCTCATAGCTGACGACTCAAAGCTGATAGCTGATAGCTCATTGCTCACGGCTCATACCTATCTTTGCAAAATGAAATACCAGTTAGGAGATACCATTTTGGTTCTTCATTCAAACGAAGAAGGAACAATTGTAGATATCATCAATAAAGAAATGGTGTTGGTAGATGTGGACGGTGTGCGCTTTCCGGTTTACATGGATCAGATAGATTTTCCCTATTTCAAACGGTTTACAGAAAAGAAAAAGATTCCTGTGAAACAGGAAAAGGTTTATATCGATAATATCCGGAAGGAGAAAATTCAACAAAGTGAAAAAATACCTACCGGAACCTGGTTGACATTCATTCCCGTTTATGAAAAGGATGCCTTTGATGACGTTATCGAAAAGTTTAAGATTTACCTGCTAAACCATACACCGGATACGTATAAATATTCGTATGAATTATCCTATTTAGGCAGGCAGGAATTTGAGCATCAGAATACAATAATGCCTTTCACGGATTTCTATCTTCATGATGTATCCTTCGAAGCAATGAACGATTCTCCTAAATTTGCGTTTGATTTTACCTTAACTCCGCCGAATAAAAATAAAGCGATCCAAACAGAAGTGTCCATTAAGATAAAAGGGAAACAACTATTTAAGAAAATTGAGGAAATGCATGTAAAAAATCAACCCAATTTTTCCTTCCAGCTTTTCGAAAAATATCCTCCTAGAGTTGAGGACGTTATTCCGGATTATAATGGCGGTGGGACAAAGTTTTTTGATCTCTCCAGGGTGAAGCAGAACCTGGAGCCGGCAAAGTCTGTCATTGATCTGCACATAGAAAAATTAAGCGATCATTGGAGCGGATTGAGCAATTTTGAAATACTCAATATCCAGCTAAACTATTTTGAGAAATACTACAACCTTGCTGTTGCACACAAACAACCTAATCTGATTGTCATCCATGGAGTTGGAACGGGAAAACTCCGTACTGAAATTCATGAAATTTTAAAGTTGAAAAGAGAAGTGAGAAGCTTCGCAAATCAATATATGCCCAATTTTGGCTTTGGTGCTACGGAGGTATTTTTTCAGTACTGATGAGCTTTGAGCTAAGAGCTTGGAGCTATGAGCCACCAACTAAAAACTCCAAACTCCAAACTATAAACTAACTTCGCCGCATTGCGAACCGGGTTATCGCTTTTATTCATTTAAAGGAGGAAAGTCCGGCCAGCGTAGGGCGACACACCGGTTAACAGCCGGTCCCGACTGTAAGTCGGGAAGAAAGTGCCACAGAAAATAACCGTCCCCACTGTATTGTGGGGATAAGGGTGAAAATGTGAGGTAAGAGCTCACGTCAAGGTATGGTAACATACTT
>JBBSUB010000051.1:0-21164 GCA_038235345.1 Chitinophagales bacterium | reverse complement strand
TGTGTGTCGTAATCATTTTCCACAAAAGTGGCCACCGCCATGGAGATGCCAAACAACAGCAAAAGAACTGTCATAGTGCGGGTGGAGAACAGGATTTTTTTTAAACGTTTCATTTCGTCTCAAATATTTAAAGATGGTTCTGATTGGTCCCGGATTTTAAAAGGGTCGGAATGCCTTATTAGCCTGCCCCATTTTTTGGGGTCTGAACCATAATCTGGAGAATCGTTCAAAATCATGAATTCTAAGTTTTTGAGCAATTCCGTGATCAATCGTTCAGGCTGCTGAAAGAAGCGTCCCGACCGGGACCATCGCTGGCAAATCGTTCAGGCCGCCGAAAGAAGCGTCCCGACCGGGATCATCGCTGGCAAATCGTTCAGGCCGCCGAAAGAAGCGTCCCGACCGGGAATTCCCAGGTCGGAACGCCTTAGCTGCCTCCTTAATTCTTAATTCTTAATTCCTAATTCTTAATTTTTAATTCCTTAATTCCCTAAAGCGATTTCAAATATTCAGTCAAATCAGCCTTTTCAGAAGTATTTAATTTGAGTTTATTCTCCTGGTTGTACCTTGCTACTACGTCACCCAATGTTTTTGCAGACCCATCGTGAAAATAAGGAGGGTGTTGCCAGATACCTTTCAATGGGGTAACTCTCCATTGCTTTGTAGCAGACCGGTTCACATAATCTTTATCCGGTGCTACTGACGCGCTTTGAGGATGTAATTTTCCATTAAATATAACATCAGTAAATAATGGTCCGGCATGACAACTGGCACATTTTCCTTTTTCAACAAAAAGAACTTTCCCCCTGGCAGCGGCAGTAGCATCAAAAGAGCCAGCCGGTGCAGCCGGTGCTTTAATAGAATATTGATACGCCTGCAAAGCAGGAAGTTTATCTGTTACCAAATCATCCCCTTCCCTGTGATCAACTACCCAACCATTTAGACGTGCATCAGCAAAATACCCGTGCCCGTGCATTTGGGTAACGGCTACATATCTGTTCCAATAGGCCACAGGACCTGCAGGCTCATGTTGTACATCTCCATCTCCTGTAAAAATAGCTTTCGGAATACCGTATAAGCCAAAGGCAGGTGGAATGACAACGGGATTATTCAAGCCATCATGGTTGTACCTCGGGTCGTATAAGCCTGGTCCCCAGGAAGAGTAAACAGCTTTCTGAGCCGCGGTTAAGGCCGGAGACAGAGAAATAATCAAACCGGGGTTAAGGTCTCTGTTTGGCCAGGCATCCTTCCGGTTTCCGATACCTTTCGCAAAAGAGTTATCAACTGTTGAATGACACAGAGCGCAGGTAATGCCCACTCTATCCAAATGTAATTTACCATCTGCACCTTTACTGACCGTTCCTTTTACCCCAAGAACAGCATCTAAAGAAATCAGGGCCAGCGTAGATTGAGGGTCAGATAAACTAATTGATCCGTCTTGAATACCGGCAACAACAGCGGCTGGTAACGCATTTGCATCTACCTTTAATCCCACAGCTAAAGCGGTAGCGGGGCTTACACCGGTTTCAATCACCTTGTTCATTTGTAACACATCTGTCCAAAATGTTTCATCGCCAAATGTTTCATATCGAAATACCTGTTGACCCGCCTGAACTAATTTCGGATCCAATGGAGGTAAAGGTAACTCTCCCTCACCCGGAGGATAGTGACCGGAATCGCCTTTATTACAGCTAAAAAGGCCGAACGCAACTATCAATAGCAGCGTAGAAATCATAAACGTTTTTTTCATGATCTTTTGTTTTTATTGTTTGTGAATTAATTTCGAATTCTGTCCGGATGTTAACCTCCGTTTAATGTTCTATAAGGATAGAGGTAGTTAGATTCAAATTGGTTACAAAAACATGACATTCTATTAGGAATAAAAAAATAAGGATTAATAAAAAATTCCGATTTGGATTTTTATACTATAAGAAAGGACAAAATGCACATTAAAGTTTGTAAAAACACAAAAACATTCCATAACCTGATTATAAAATAATTCGATACCAAGCTGGTAACAATCGTATATTTTCATTTTTTAGGAGAGTAATTGCTGTAAGGACATCAAACAAAAGCATTTCCCCATGCCTCCTCTCAAAAGATTTTTAAATGACGAAAGCCCATTTTATAAATGAAGATGTTATAGGCTAATTATGTAGACAACTTTCACGAAAAAAGACCTTCAAAGTTATTTGAATTTGTTCACCAGTTAGTTAACTTTGACATACAAATGGAAAGGCAACTGAAAACTTATGGGGAATACTTTTTAGGCTTTTATAACGCACTAGGAAAAGAAGTTCAGGAAAAATTGATTGGGTTTTTGAAATCGTGAAAATAACAGACCAGATTCCCAAAAAATTCTTTGAGTATTTGACTGTCACGGACGGAATTAATGCAATCAGGATTGAGTATCAAAGCAATATTTATAGAATTCTATGCTTTTTTTCTGAAGTGCTAACAATGATCTTTATATGTAAGGGATTTCAACAAAAGTACCGGCTGAAAAAAGTTATTGAAAGATAGGAATAACCCTATCCCAATGAGGTCTTACTTTTGATCTTCAAAATTTTTTACAGCATCTTGTTTTTTCATTTCGAATCCGTTTTTGAAATGAACGAATTAAAAATTTTATTTGCCAGCAATTATTGGTATAAATACTTAACCCAATACAAAACATCAAAACTTCAAATTCAATTGCATCGTCCCAACCAGCGCTTTGGAATACTTACCTCCCGGATGAATGATGTATTGAACATCGGGTACCAGGCTCAACCAGGATGTCAGAGGAATTTCATAAAATGATTCGATTGTTTGCTCAAAATTCCATATTAATCCGGGCTGGGAGCTAATCCGGCCATATTGCGTGGTAACACCTAGTTTATCATCCGAACGTTTTGCAGAGATCCCCGTCCAGGCAAGTCCGCCTCCAAAATGCTGGTAAATAGGGGCGACATTCCTATTTGAATGGCCGTAATCCAGGAACATTCGTAGTCCTCTCTTTGTATTCTTATCAGATAAAGGTTTCCATAATGTTTGATCAATTATGATGTAAATTCCGTCTGCTCCATGTATCGTGTTATTGTCGTCTGTCCGGGTGAATTGTCCTGTATGTGACCATACTCCTAAGCGAAGATTTCCATCATCGCCTTCACCGGAAAGATGACTCCAGGTTAAGCCGGTTTCGCCGATCCATAATGTACCGGTCAGGGAAGGTTGTGCTAAATTTGGTTTACCTGAAAAATTAAGAAAATGGTTCTTTCCGTTTGCATTATACGCAGCAAGGCTGGCATAGAATAATTTGCCGGGTGTAAAGAAAAGGTTGACACCCGGCGCTGGGTCAGGGAAGGTTGGAAACATAAATAAGGTAGGCGTCACATGTGCCGAACTGGTCATGAAATCCAACCCATTGTCAATAAGGCTGAATTCAGAATTCGCATCTACCTTGCCAGCCTTTAATCGAAGCGTATTGTGAAAGAATTTTTGCTCATACCACAATTCGAAGATTTGTGTAAACGGATCAGCCGTGTTCTTATCGAAAATCTGCAAGTCGCCAACGAGCAAATCAGTCGGGTTTTGAAATGAATGCGCCTCAAAATCAGCATAGAATTTTCCACCGGGGATATGCAGCAATTGATTCATATCGAGACTGATATTCGCATCGAAAGTAGACGCGGCTGCCGAACCGGTACGCACGCCACCCATAAAGTTGGAATAGCCCTCCAGGGATTCCGAAACACCAAACGTAATGCCCTTGTCTTTTAGCCTGTTTCGGACATTTCGTTGATCTTTGGATGTGTCTCTTTGTTGCTTCGCCACTTGGTTATTTAGAATTGGAAACCCGGAATCAGAATGATTTACATCAGGTTGATGAACCACTGAGGAAACCGGCTTATCCGTTAACCCATTTACTGATTGACCATTTACCGATTGGAAAACCATGAATACCGGTAATGATATTATCATATTTCGGAAAAAATACATCATGAAGCCAACAATTTAAAAGGAGCCAGCGTCCTGATTGCCCGGCAATAAAGACTCCTTCACTTCTCGCAAGAATCATACAACGATTCTTCTTCTTATTTTTTAAGTGTTCGTTCAAAGGCAATAGCGACAGGAATTCGAATAATCTTTTTAGGGGTCACTTTACCAAAGGGCTATGATCAATCTGCCTCTGGTAATATAATTTAATGAAGTAACTTTTTTTTAAATATTTTTGCAACGAATGTTTAAGTAACGAACTATTTATTTTAACTGTGAAGTCTATTACATTCACCGCCTGTAATCAAAGCTTATTTATATAACGTTTAAAGGCACTTTAAACTTTTGCTCTCCATGTGGAATACTGATTATATTGTGAAGGATGATTTGCAACTGACCGCTTTTATAGCCGAAAGAAATCAGCAATCCATGGATTATTTCTATGATAAATATTCTCCTTCTGTATACGGGATCATATATCGTATAACCAATAACAAGCATGTAGCTGAAGAATGTTTACTGGCAACTTTTGTAAAAGCGTGGAATGAAATAGTCCCTTTTCGGCGTTCAGGCACTTCATTATTCACTTCGTTACTAAACATTGCGCGGCAAGTTGCATTTGAGACTATAGCACAGGAAACCGAAAAAAACTCCGGGACCCATAATTCCGTAAATGGGTATGATCAACATGATTCAGCTTTTGAAATGATCTTTTTCAAAGGCTTAAGTGTTATGCAGGCCGCTGAATTAAAGGGCATCACAGGTATAGAATTAAAAATCAACATGCGAATGGATTTACAAAAGATGCATGATAAAATAAAAAAAGCATGACCAGTAAGGAATATATTGATTCAGGAATTTTAGAAATTTATGTAATGGGAATGGCCAGCCATAGTGAGCAGGAAGAGGTGGAAATGATGGCAGCAGCAAATCCGGATATCCGGCAGGAAATAGATGCCATCAGCGATGTTCTTGAAAAATATGCCCTGTCACATAGCATTGAACCCAGTCCGGTCATTAAACCGTTTTTAATGGCCACGATTGATTATTCAGAACGTATAAAAAATGGAGAACCTATATCTTTTCCGCCGGTACTCCACGAAAATTCAACCATAGAAGATTATGCCCCCTGGCTAAACCGGCCTGACCTGGAGGTTTCCGGCCCGGAGCAGGAAAACATTTTTGCAAAAATTATTGGATACACACCGGAGATGATCACCGCCATCATTTGGATAAAACAAGAAACTCCCCGGGAGATCCATCATAAAGAGTATGAACGTTTTTTAATTGTGGAAGGCAGTTGCGACCTCTTTGTTGGCGATATCTGCAACCATCTTGTTCCCGGCGATTATTTTGATATTCCTTTGCACGAATATCATTCATTAAAAGTGACTTCTTCGGTTGCTTGTAAGGCGATTTTGCAACGGATGGCGGCGTAGGTAGGCGGCAAATAATAGGACGAATGAATTTTTTTAATTCTTTAAAAACGATTTATCATTACAAAATCGTTTTTAAAAAGTTTTCCAAAGTCTGACCTCTTAAGTTTTTTGCAATAATCTTTCCTTCTTTATCCAACAGAAAGTTTTGCGGAATAGCTTTGATACCATATAAAACGGCTGCTTTATTATTGTAGAATTGCAAATCAGAAACTTGCGGCCAGGTAATCTGATCTTTTTCTATTGCATTTAACCATGCCTGTTTCTTTCCGGCTTGATCTAAGGAAACTGCAAATATTTCGAACCCTTTGTCCTTGTAATTTTTATACACTTCTCTTAAATAAGGATGTTCCGCCCGGCAGGGCATGCACCACGAAGCCCAAAAATCAAGCAATACATATTTCCCCCTGAAATCAGATAGTTTCAGATTTATTCCTTCTACATTTTCCATTTTAAAATCGGGTGCCTCACTGCCAATACTCGTGTACTTTGCTATGCGGATCCTTTCGGCAAATTGGTACCCTTCTGTGGATAAACGGATTTTCGCGTCTAAACTATTGTAAATCGGTTCAATAATCTCCGGTTTCACCGTAATACCTCCATGATCACGCAAAGCCTTTATTGCAAAGGAAGATGAAGGATTCTTTTTAATAAAATCAAGGCGAAGATCCTGCCTTTCTTTCACCGCTTTACTTCGTTGGAGAATCATTTGTTTCCTGACAGAATTGCTCACACTGCTATCCCTCATCAAAGCATTTGCTTCATCAATCAGGCTATCTACTGCACCAAACAGTGACAAGTATTTGATGGACTCGTTGTAAACATCCGAGCCGATAATCTTTGAGGTTTGTAAATCACGGTCAATTTTTATCTGTTGTGTGCCGGGGCCAATGTAAAAAGACCTGGTTTCTCCCGTAGTTGAAATATCAGCAAGTGCTTTACCAATACCTACCTGGATGAGTGTTGCCCCTCCCAAACTTCCGGCAATGGAAAAACTTTTGTTCTTAATGGGCATCGAATCCAAAACATTTCCTTCATCACTATAATAGGTATAATAAACTTTTTTGCCGGAGGCAAATGACCGGTCTGAAATTTTTCCCTGTAGAACAAATGAATTCTGTCCCAGGCAAAAAAGCGGACATAAAAACCAGCAGAGTGAAACGTATTTTATCATTTTAAACATTCATTTTAATATTGATCATTTTGCAAAACCGGAACTCCTTCTGTATTCGCTACTTCGGCAAATGGAATAGGCCACGCTCTTAAATAACTATCTGCCGATAATTTTAAATTGGTCGCTTTATTTGATTTAAAAATAGTTGGATCACGGTCAATATTAATTTTACCACGACGGAGATCAAACCAAATTTGCGCTTCGAAAGGGAACTCTTTTCTGCGTTCCAACCTGATCGCCTCTTTTAATGCCTCCCCTGATAATGTCTGAGAAACATAATCCGAAATCCTGGCTGACCGTATAGCATTCAAATCTTTAAGCGCTAAACCTTCACCCAGACTTGCTTCATAAGTTGCTGCCTCTGCCCGTATTAAAAACATTTCTGCCAGTCGAATAACTTTTATATCCTGTATATTATTCCAGGTTCCGCCTCTTCCTGAATATTTCGTCAGCAAAGCACGATTTGTTTTTGCAGAGGTGGGTGTACCTACACGGACCGTGTCACTAAAATAAGCACCATATCTCACGTCTTTGACCTTATCATAATTTCTAGTAAGAATAATGGAAGGATCAAAATAATTCCTCTTCGCAACATATTTATATGCCCCGTCGTAATCTGTTATGAAAGTACTCACACGGATATTATCTACCATGTTTACCCTTAATCCAAGAATCACCTCTCCACCATACACATCATCTCTCCAAACCTTCAGGAAATTGGTTGGAGTTTCTAATTTAAATTTCGGATTCATGATCACCATTGAAGCGTGATCGTAGGCCTCTTTATACATTCCTGCATATAAATACACCCGGGCCATTAACGCCTTTGTTCCCCATTCGTCGATAAAGTTGTTATTCCCCACGTTTAAGGACAGATCTTTTAATTCTTCTTGTGCCTTTGTAAGATCATTCAATATCTGAGTATAAGAATCTTTTACAGTAGAACGTTTGATAGAATTAATATCCACTTCCGTTCTTGCTACAATTCCTAATTTCTCCGAATTACGGCCATAATCTTCACCATATAATCTCAGGATATCAAAAAACACCATACCTCTTAAAGCATATGCCTGGCCTAGCACTTTTCTTTTTAATTGATCATTTGAATTGGGCACTTTGTTCACAGATTCGATCACCATATTCGTATGGGCTACAACATTGTAGGCTGTCATCCATGTTTTAGAAGTGATAGCTGAAGTAGGATTATAGGCCCAGTCTACCAGTTCCATAGCATCTAAATAGGTTGTATTTCCTTTAATGGCATCACCGGACATCATATCTGTCATAAGCATATTGCCGCCGTAATATGAAATATTGATCATTGCTTTATAAGCGCCGTTTAATAACTTATTACAATCTTCCAGTGATTTAATATCGCCCCGGGTATTAATAAAATATTCCGGTTCAATTTCAGTAAGTTTTTTGTCGCAGGAGCTAAACATTACTACGCTGCTGATTAATATAAGAGATAATATTTTTTTCATAAAATGCATCTTTTTGAGAGTTTAATTAGAAGCGGACATTTAGTCCAAAAATGATTGACTTTTGAACAGGATATTGGCCGCCACTTAGAACGCCATCAACGAATTCCGGATCTGTTCCTTTGAAATCTGTAAATACCAACAGGTTCGTTCCTGCCAGGTATACATTCACATCATTCATTTTTAATTTCTGCATCAATGAGGAGGGCAAACGATAATCTAACTGCAATAATTTAAGGCGGGTAAATGATCCTTTTTCCAAATACCTGTCGGAATACCTGTTTATTTCGAAACCGCCCGGTTTTGGCAATTCAGCAATATCTCCTTTTACTTTAAAGTAATTCGTGCGAAGTATGGACTGGTTGTAACTTAAATCAGGTGTGTTCTCATCAGAGTATCTTTCCACATTGATCACATCATTTCCAATATTGTATGCAAAATTTGCTCTGAAATTCCATTGCTTATACCGGAAGGAAGTAGCAAAACCCCCAAAGTAAGGAGCATCTACCGGTCCTTTAATACGGGCGTAATTCAGAAACTGAAGTTTGTTCGTAGGTTCGCCGTTTTCTCCTTCATAAAGCGGAGCTCCCGTTTCCGGATCTACACCTATATATTTAATGACAAACATAGAACGGAATGGATAGCCTACCTTGGTAATACCACCGACATAGCTTATTGAATTCAAGCTTTTCAAAGAGGTTATTTCATTCTTGTTATGGGAGAAATTTCCATTGATCGTCCATCCGATGTCCTTCTTTCGAATCACCTCAAAGGTTAATTCCAGCTCTACCCCGTTATTCCTTATTCCGGCCAGGTTACGGGACATATTATCAAATCCTGAACTTGGAGGTATAGGAACGGAGACAAATGCGTTGTCAATTGTTTCCTGGTAAAGATTTAGATTTCCGGATATGCGATTGGCAAAAAAACCAAAATCAAAACCAATATTTGTTTTCACTCTTTCTGCCCAGGAGACACTTTTATTTGCAATAGCTGCCAGGTTAAACGCAGATTGGCCATTGTATTGTTCAATCTCAATTCTGTCAAACGTGGCCTGGTTGCCGATTCCAACCATATCTCCCGCGTTTCCAAAACTGGAACGTAATCTTAAACTGGAAACAACACCACTTTGTTTAAGAAATTTTTCTTCCTTAATATTCCACATACCGGCAATGGCACCAAACCAGCCGTACTGATTATTTTGTCCAAATAAGGAAGAGCCATCTCTTCTTCCGGTCAATTGCAGATTATATTTTTTCTTGAAGGAATAAGAAATATTGGTAAAGTAAGAAGAGATGGCTGTTTCATAGCCCATATTTCTTAAGATATTAATGTTGTCCGCTGTAATGGGAATACTGGAAAGATTAGGTACATACTCATTAAAATTATAAACCCGGTAGCGTAAACCATCAGAACGGTTATTTCTAAATTCGTAGAAAACAGCCGCCGTCAGATCATGATCTGCACCAATTTCCGGAGTATAACTGAGTGCCGTGGTCGTGTTGATATTTGATATTTTATTTTCCGTAAAATCAAGCTGACTCTTATCAGAAAAATTCGTTTGATACGATCCCGGCCAATATTTATTATCAATATTTGAAATGGTATATGATCCTGTAATATTGGTAAAGACTTTTAAGCCATGCACAAAAGGAATATTCAACTCCGCACGGGTGGACAGGTTTACTGTATTATTATTGGTCCTTAATTTCGCTTTGTCTATTTCATATAATGGATTTGCCAACCCATTATTTAATTTGTTTTTAATGCTGCCATCTGCATTATAAGGTGTTTCATACGGATTGGCATACGCCAAAACTTTTAAGGGAGATGCCGTGTTCGAATAATTATTCAGAACAGATCCGCCTCGGGTAGCCACTCCTTGTATGCGCATATTAATATTAAAATTCTTACTCACCTGGCTGGAAAAACGGAACAGTCCGGAATAGCGCTTAAAAAAAGTACTTTTTATCGTTCCTTCATTATCCTGGTAGCCGGCAGATAAATTGTAATTACTACGCTCGGTACCACCGCCTAAAGAAATATTGTGGTTTTGAACCAATCCTTGTCTCAATAAATAGCTTTGCCAATCTGTATTTATTCCGCTTAAACTATCACGCTGATCCTGGGTAAGTCTGCTTGCAAACCCGTTATTGTCCATTTCAAAAGCAATTTTTTCCTGGGTATTCATATACCTTTTGGTCAGATCCGGCACCAAATTGATTCCGGTGCTTCCATTGTATGTAACATTCACCTTTCCCGACTTTGCTCTTTTAGTGGTAATCACAAAAACCCCATTCCCTCCACGGGCACCATAGATGGAGGTAGCACCCGCATCGCGCAAAATTTCGATACTTTCTATATCATTCGGATTGATCGTATTGAGCATATCATCCGATAAAATAAATCCATCCACCACATACAAAGGCCTGTTCAAATGGGAGTCGTCATGCAGCCCGGATCTTCCACGAACCAGGGTTAACCCCATTTCAGAAGGATCTCCACTACTATTCACTACCTGGAGACCGGCAGCAAAACCCTGAATTAATTGGTCCACACTGGAAGCGACTACCGGTGGTAAGTCCTTCCCGGAAATTTTACTCACGGCTCCCGGGAAATTACTTCTCTTCAAACTTTGATAACCGGTGTTAATCGTTACTTCAATATCATCCAATTTATTTTCAGCCGGTGACAATGTAATGGATAATGAGGATGAGGACATATTAGATTTAGAGATCGTATACACACGGGTTTCAAAACCGATGTAAGAAATCGTCAAAATATCTCCCTCTTTTACATCCAGTTGAACTGATCCCTGCGAATTCGTTATTCCGGATTTCTTGTTGTCGTTTACGAATATGGATGCTCCCGCGAGTGCCTGGGCATTCCCATCTAAAACATGAATCCTCACCGGAGGTGCGGCCCTGGGAATCGTTACTTCGTTCCGGGCTAAGTTGTTACCATATCCAGGCAATAGTGCTTTTTCAGACAAAACAATGGTTTTATCCTTAATGGTAATTTCCAGGTTTTGGTCCTTCACAATGACATTTAAAAAATCCCGGAGGGGCATGTTATGCGCATTCAACGTAAGATTTGTTTTTTTTGCCAGATCTTTTTTATTCGCAAACACAACATACCCGGTTTGCTTTTCAATTTCATCAAAGGCCCGGTTCAGCGTAATATTTGTACCCACCACCGAAACCGTCTGCGATTTCCCGAAGGCGGTTAAGAATACTCCCAGCAATAATATACTCATTACTTTTAGAATTCTGTTTATTTGAGGAGTGCGGTTGTTATCGCGATTTCCCATTTGTTTAAACTGGTTCCGGCTCAAAAGTCGGAAAGAGCAATTTTTAGAAGTTTGCAGCATAGATTTATTTACTTTGATATAAAATGGATGATTTGGTCAGGTTTTACTATTTCAATAGAAAGAATTCCTTCCTTTATTTTTTGACAATTAATTTTCTCCCGTCAACTAATGTTAGCCGGACTTTTGTTTTTTTCAATATTTCAAGCATATCGTTCAGGTCAATATTCTTACTCATTTTTCCCATGAATTCAATATCAGGTACCCCGTTTTCATAGATAACCTCAATATTGTACCATCGCTCCAGTTGCCTCATCACCTCATCGAGGTGCGCTCCTTCAAAATTAAAAAGGCCGTTCTTCCAGGCCATCACTTTATCCACTTCGGCCTTCACCACGTTTATTTTTTCACTGGACGCCGGCGCTACAACTGCTTGCTGGCCAGGGCGCAATAAACCGGAAAGATGTCCCTTTTCTACCCGGACAGATCCTTCCAATAAAGTCACATGTATCGCGGCTTCATTCTCATACGCATTCATATTAAAGTGGGTACCGAGTACGGTTACTTCCACATCATTTTTTGATACGACAAAAGGCATCGCTGCATTATGGGCTACTTCGAAATATGCTTCCCCGGTCATTTGAACTTTCCTGGTTTTTCCTGTAAATGCGGTAGGGTAAGTAATGGATGATTCTACATTCAGCCATACGTCACTTCCATCCGCCAATTGCAGGCGCAGAGGCATACTTCCTTTCGGAACGCTAATCGTATTCATTTTAGCCTGCGTGTCCTTTCCGGAATAGATAATTTGTCCATCCGCCGATTTCTCCACGGTAACTCCTCCCTGAACAGCCAAAGCGCCATTCTCCGCATTTTCCAAATAGATTGTTGACCCATCGGACAAAGTCAGTGTTGCCTTATTTCCAACAGGTGCCACTACGTGATTATTGATTTCTTTACCTCCCTCTGATTTTGCAATTTGGAACTCACTGTTTTTATTAAAATAATAATAACCTCCCAGGGAGAGTAACAACACAACAGCAACTGCCGCTGCCATTTGTCCCCAGTAAATACGTCTTACCGGCACCGGAACCACTTTTTCCTGGTCCATAATGTTTTCAAACATGGAATTCCAGTCAACATGATTGGAGTGCTCTTCAGAATGAAACTGCTCCCAGATTTTCTGCATATACCCTTTTAGTTCAGTATCCTCTTCTGCTTCAACAAAAAACTCCATGAGTTTCTGCTGCTCTTCCTCCGTGGCCGTTTTTGAAATATAGGATTCCAATAATATTGATAACTCTTCCTTTTCCAATGACATGTTTTTATGTTAATAAAATGAACAATTGCCCATTATCAACAGACAGTACCTCCAAAGAAGAAAATGTACCAGTCCCATTAAAAATATTTTTTTTGGGAAAGGATTTTCAATGAAAACCTAATTATAAACACGAATTTTAAATACGAATTACACGAATTTTAGATAGTTGGAAGAACATGTTCTGGAAATACTGTCAGGCTGAGCTTGTCGAAGCCGGATTAGTTGGGAGAACATGTTCTGGAAATACTGTCAGGCTGAGCTTGTCGAAGCCGGGTTAGTTGGGAGAACATGTTCTGGAAATACTGTCAGGCTGAGCCTGTCGAAGTCGGGTTAGTTGGGAGAACATGTTCTGGAAATACTGTCAGGCTGAGCCTGTCGAAGCCGGGTTTGTTGGGTGAACATGTTCTGGAAACACTGTCAGGCTGAGCCTGTCGAAGCCGGGTTAGTTGGAATAAAATGCTCAGGTAAAGAAAAACCATAAAGCAATCCAGTGCGCTAAAGAGTTTTTCAAATATGCCCGGACCGATTTCATGCCCTCGGCCATGTGATTTCGAACCGTGTTCGGAGAAATCTCCATTTCTTCAGCAATTTGTTCACGGCTTAGTCCTTCCAGCTTACTCAATTCAAACACCCTTTTTTGTTGTGTGGGTAGTCTTGCAACTGCTTCCTGAATGAATCGTTCCCGTTCTTTCTCCAGAACGTTCTCCTCCGTAACGTTTTTTGATTCCGGCGATTCAGACACAAACTGCCTTAGCTTTATTTCGAGCGCTTGTTTTTTATAAAAACGATAGACCTGGCGGTATACAATTGTAAAAAAATAAGCATCCGGGTCTTTAATTTCTGCTAATGATTCCCGTTGCCTCCAGATATTTATGAAAACCTCCTGCACCGTTTCCTCAGCAATATCTTCCAGGCCGGTCATTTTGAACACAACCCAATAAAACCGGTCTCTATAATGGTCAAATAAAATACGAAACGCTTTTTCATCGCCAATAGAAACCAGGTGCAATACAGATTTATCGATATGTGAATTGTCAGAAGACAAATATTAATATAGTTTTATTAAAGTGACCAAATATAAAATTTAACCCCCACTTTTGACATAATTTATGTGCGGGTCCTTCATTATTAAAAAAAGTTTACTGTTCCTTCCCTATTCAGAAAGATGCTTAATCATGAATAGAATATACGGAAAAAAACCCAAAGCCTGAACTGGTAAGGGCAACCGAATTAAAGGCAACCAGTAAAAACACCAGATAATTAAAAAAGGTAAATAAATGGCTCATCACAGACCATTTCAGGTAATTGCTTTCCATAGCTGTGATAAAGAGGTAGGGCTCAAAGTTTTAAATGGAAAAGCTGATATAAAGTCGAGTACTAATTCATGGGATTGGCCAGTTGATGGTATTTATTTGGTAGCTAATAAAAAAAAAATGAAATGATTTTGGTGATTTTCTTTGTATGGCCGGTCCGAAGAACTTGTTTTGGCCTTGTGCTGGCACATGCGTCCTTTAATGTCATTTAGTTAAGAGGTTTTATGTTCCTATCTGAACATTTTGTGGGTAAGAAAAAAAAATAATATTACCAAAAAGAGTTCCAAGGGAATGCATCGTACTAAACCAATGACAGCTCAAAATGCTACACTTGCAATTTGAATCTGCTTGAAAATATATTGTTAAAAATTGCTAAATTGTAAATTAATCAAAAGCACTTTATTTTAAATACTCCGGAAACCAGATATTCAGGGAATTTCAGATAAAAAATAGAGCCCGGAAAACCAGGCTCTTTAATTTAAGGGAAGGGACACAAACTGCGGAAATAACTCTCTGTCCAATTTGATAAACTTCCCCTTTCTTTATTTTTAATAAAATAATTCAGGCGCGAAGATAATAACTTAAGAATATGATTGCAAATTTTACACCAAATAAATTTTTTACTGCTGCAGAAAAGTTTTTTGCAGAAAAATTACTGGAGCTATCTTTTAGCAGAACTTTAGATTCTCATAGAGCCAGGTTAAATAATCCAAGATGGGCCTTAATTGAGTTACACCAAGTTCTTTCAGACTGGCATCATGGGAAAATTAAATCATTTGAAAGAACTATAAGGCCTGTTATTTACGAAACTTTAAAGTTTATTGAAGAAGATAATTTATTAATTTTCAAACCTCTTGAAATTAATTACTATAAAAATCTATTAGGTAAAGTATCAGAAAAAGAATATCATCAACTTTCTTATGCTACAAAAATTCTTATTGATATAAATCAGGATTATTCTAAAGTTTTGTTCTTAAAAGTCGAAGTAGAAATAAAAAAAATAAACTCAAATATTTATTCTGCTGATTCTGTAAAATTCCTAAGTAAATATTTAGATTATCTGGCAACGGATTTAATAAATCAAGGTTATGCTAAGCAATATCTTTATTCCGTGATTTCCAGACTTTTTTCAACGAAGAAGTCTTTGCCATTTTCAGATGCATTTGACGAGTTCAAAAATTGTATTGAAAGAGAACCTGAAGAATTTGTTGTTGTTTTTAAATTAAAAAAATTAGGAGGTGGTAAGAAAAAGATTGATATAAAAAGTAATCATGAAATTGGTGATGAAAAAATTGAAGAGTTTTCTAAAATAAATAAAAAATCAGAAGAGTTTTTTTCTGCGAAAGGCGACTATATTTATTTTCTTGGCATTGAGACAAAGGATAAAGATTATTTTTCCGCAATAGAGAAGGCTAAGCGAAAAGTATTTACTCTGATAGATCTGATTCACATGGGATATCCGGATAACCCTTTTGATTTTTCAAAAAGGTGTTTGGTAATTGGTAAACGTAAGCGGGAACTTAGTAATCAGCATCAGGTTTTTTACATAACAGATGGACATTATAAAAATAATGAGGAATTATATGAATTACTGTTGGATAAAATAAAAAGGTTAGATGCGAATAAAAATATTCAAAAGGAAACTATTCAAAAGATTATTTCTGCATTGCGGCATTTGAGGTTAGGAAGAGATGCTGAAGAATTAGAACAAAAATTTTTGAATTATTGGATTGGGCTGGAATATGTATTTTCAAATTATGAGGTATCTGATACAACCATCGTACGATTAAAAGAGTATTTTATCCATTCTCATTCCAATGCTTATATTAAAAGAAATTTATCAGAATTTCATAAAGATATTGAGAGACTTAAACTGATAAGTGCAATTCCAAATGCAAATGAAGATCTGGAATATTTAAAAAATACCAATACTTATGATTTTATTATTGGTAATTATTCTGAAGCTTTTCCCTTATTGGCTTTCAGGGCTTATAAATACAAGAGCATGATTTGTGAGGGAAAAATTTCTGCCGAAATATTAAAACACAGAACCAACCTTGAATGGCACTTAACCAGATGTTATCGTATAAGAAATGAAATTGTACACGATGCGGCCATCCATCTGAATATAGAATCGATAACGGGCAATCTGAAATATTATTTAACCTATATTCTCAACGGATTATTGGATTATTTGGACAATACGGCGTCAGACATTAATATGGATGGAATGGTTACCATAACGGATTATTTTTTGTTGCAGGAGATTAAATTCAATAGTTTGAAAACTTCCGGATTCGATCTGAACCGGCTTATGGAAGAAAAAAGCGCAACTGAAATATTTTCAAGGTAATAATTCATAGTACAGCCTGCATGAAGCCTCCCATCCCTTTCTCAACGCTATAAAACCCCCAAAAGGGTTTCCCACGATTTGAAGAAAGACCAACAACACTCTTTACAAATTAAATTTCTTAACCCAGATCAATGTTCGGTAACTCAATCTCAAATACCTTTACTGGCATTCCTTTTCAGAATACGCAAAGATAAGAATGGACAGCATCGGGGAAGTTTTGGCCGGGAAGCCATAAAAGGATTTGCATAAGATGATTGCGAAAATTTTAAAATAGTAAGCAATGAAAAAAATAGGATTTTTATCGTTCGGACATTGGGGCAAGCACCCTGCCTATAAAACCCGCTCGGCAAGTGATACCTTGCTTCAGTCTATTGATTTGGCGGTTGCGGCCGAAGAAATCGGTTTGGATGGTGCCTATTTCCGGGTACATCATTTTGCCGCCCAGTTAGGATCACCCTTTCCGTTGCTTTCGGCCATCGGCGCCAAAACAAGCACCATCGAGATTGGAACCGGTGTTATTGATATGCGTTATGAAAATCCATTGTACATGATAGAGGACGCCGGAGCCGCCGATTTAATTTCAGGGGGGCGCCTGCAATTGGGGATCAGCAGAGGTTCACCGGAACAAGTGGTTGATGGTTGGCGTTATTTCGGTTATGAGCCGGCAGCAGGTGAAGATGACGCAGCTATGGCGCGCCGTAAAGCTTTGGAATTCCTGGATAAGTTGAAAGGTATTGGATTTGCCCGGCCCAACCCGTCACCCATGTTTCCTAATCCGCCGGGACTGCTTCGTTTGGAACCACATTCGGAAGGCCTGCGCGACCGTATCTGGTGGGGAGCCGCTTCCAATGCTACCGCTTTATGGGCTGCCGCACAAGGAATGAATCTGCAAAGTTCTACCCTGAAATATGATGAAAGCGGCAAGCCTTTCCATATACAACAGGCTGAGCAGATCAGGCTATATAAAGAAGCCTGGAAAAAAGCAGGGCACCAGCGTGAACCACGGGTTTCGGTGAGCCGGTCCATATTTGCATTGGTAAACGAACAAGACCGCCTTTACTTCGGTCAGGATGCCAGCCAACAAGATCAAATCGGATTCATAGAAAATAACAAGCGCGCCATTTTTGGAAGAGGTTACGCTGCAGAACCCGATCAGCTCATCAAGGAACTGGCAGAGGACGAAGCCATCAGGGAAGCTGATACCCTTCTATTGACTGTGCCCAACACTTTAGGCGTTGATTATAATGTGCATGTGCTGTCTGCTATCCTGGAGCATGTGGCCCCGGGGTTAGGCTGGCGTTGAATACTTTACAGTGCTTTAATGATGAATGATATAAATCGTATTCATTAAGTCCATGAAGACCTACCGGATTTTTAAGAATACGGAAGGTCTTCATGTCCGGGATTATGATATCCCCGATTCGTGTCCTTCGAAAGGTAATCCTAAGAAATGGTTCGTAAAGGACACGAACCTTTTGTGCCCCCGGAAAGTCTTACCGTTTTCCTGCAGCAACCTGGCGGAGTTTTGCTGCAGGAAAATAATAAAGAATGCCTGGCGGTTTCAGACTTTGATGGTAACTCCGCCCTGAATATAATTTTGAAGGAAAGTTCTGGGTATTGATTTGCAAAACAGCTACTACAATCCAAAAGAAGATGTTACGCAAAAACATGCACGATTATGGCCGGGAAGTTTTCTCTTGCAGGTACAAACCGGATATTGTAATGCCAAAATACAGAACAGTGTTTTTTCAAATCGCTGTTTCTGACCATTTTACTTTTTAAACACTTCTTTCATGTGATACTGTAAAAACTCTTTTCTTGGATTATACTTCGTCGGTAGAATAATTTTCATTCTGAATAATGGGGCAAAATATTTTGAATCATATTCTTCCTTAGATCTTCTTTATTTCAGAAGATAACAGGATCTCATAATTTTCATTTATGCTGATATAGCCCTGATCATATGCCCTGTCATATAAGGGAGAAAGACAAATTCCGTTTTCAGGATTCAATCGTTCTTCCTCATTTTTTGACCAGGGAATAATATGACTGGCTAAAAGTAATCCGGGACTATCAATTCCTGTAATGGCGCATTTATTAGAATAATTGGCAATCACAATTTGACGAAAGATATTTTGATTGACTCTTGCTTTTAAAGCATTTCTTTCAGCAATTTCATGTCTTTTCTAAATTCAATAGAAATATCACAGGAATTATAGTTGAAAATTGGTTCGGGAATAAATCTTCTCTTTTTTTGCGATTTCATTTAATTCTTTATTGCCTCATAATTCTTTATTCAACATTTATCCGACATTTAATTTTTGATTTCACAATACGAGCCTTTTTCATCATCCTTGGCGTTATTGGCGTTATTATGGCGTTATTAAATTAGAAAGAATATAAAATGCGCCTGCACCTTTTACTCCAGAATTAATTAATATAGTTTTACTCACTAAGTCAGCTAAATCTCTTGAAGCAGTTCTTTCAGCAATGTCATTTAATTCTTGATATTCTTTATTGGTGATTTTACCATTATTTTTTACTGAAGATAACAGTTTCTCATAATTTTCATTGATGCTGATATAGCCCTGATCATTGGCTCTGTCATACAGTGGAGAAAGACAGATTCCGTTTTCGGGATTTAAACGCTCTTCTTCATTTTTTGAAGATCGAATTACCTTTACTCTATGGCAGATGTCCATTCTAAAGAAATAAGAAGTTATAATACCTGTCCCGTTCTTCGGGATGAGCCGCATCAAGGGGAAAAATACTAAACCCGAAATACTGGTTAGAAGATTCCTGCATGGGCGTGGATACCGGTATAAACTGCATGATAGATTGCTTTGGCGCACAGCTTTGATCAAATTCCATCTTCCAAAATGAGCCTGGCAATCACGGCCTTCCTGGCAAACCGGATATTGTATTGCCGAAATACAGAACACTGATTTTTCCGAATAACTATTTTTAGTCCTTTACTTTTTAAACACTTCCTCCAGATGATACTGCAAAAATTCGATTTTTTATAAATATGTTTAAATATTTACTAAATTGTGTTGTTATCAGCTCAAATTTGTTATTTCAACAAGAGCATAAAGCTATTTAATATTAATGTAGAGTGCACACTTTTAAACTACCATTGGACAGGTTTGAAATTTTGAATAAATATGAAACACTGGATAAAAAATGCAATAAAATATTTAGACCTTAGTCTTGGTACTATTCCTCAGGAATTAAATGAATTAGATTGGAAAGAAACTCTTTCTCCTAATAATGACAAACTGTGTAAACATATTTCTGCTTTTTCAAATCACCCTGGTGGTGGGTTTATTGTTTTTGGAATTGATAATAAAACCGGAGACCTTCTTGGAGTAACGAAAGAATTATCTGATAGCATCATTGATAAACTTTCAAATCTATGTCGTGACAAACTAAATCCTGTGGCAATAATGGATCATGCCCATAATTGACTTTCGTAATAAACAATTATTGTGTGTTTATATAAAAGAAAGCGCGATAAAGCCAGTGCATATTGCCAGTAAATCTATTGAAGAGTGCCATATAAGAACTGGTGCATCCTCAAGAAAAGCTTCCAGACAAGAAGTTGGTAGTCTTTTACTTAACAGTAAAACTCCTGTTTTTGAAGAGCTGAATGCCTCAAAATTAAAAAACAAAATAGAGGTAATCGGAGTTCTGGATTACAAAACAATTTATTCATTGCTTAACAAACCTGTTCCATCAACGATGGATGAAATTATTCATTGGCTGACTGAAGAAAAAATGATTCTTCAAGTAGAAGATGATGGTTTTTATATTACAAATTTTGGCGCATTGGCTGCTGCTCAAAATCTAAATGAATTTGATGGATTATCAAGAAAAGCATTAAGACTTATAAAATATGAAGGCAAAACAAAGGTTGGAGAGAGTAAAGAATTCGCGGGGAGTAAAGGCTATGCCATTGGGTTTAAAAATTTAATTGAATTTATTAAAGGGATTTTACCGGGAAGCGAGATTATTAAATCTGCTTTGAGAAAAGAAACCACTATTTATCCTACCATAGCTATTCGTGAACTTACTGCAAACGCCCTTATCCATCAAGACTTTACACTTAGAGGCTCTGGCCCAATGATTGAAATTTTTTCCGATAGAATCGAATTTACCAATCCGGGAAAGTTACTTCCAAGTAAAAATATAGACCGACTAATACGTACTACTCCGGAATCACGTAACGAAATTCTGGCCTCTACTTTTAGAAGATATAATATTTGTGAAGAAAGAGGTTCTGGCTTTGAGAAAGCTGTTAAATCAATTGAACTTTATGGGTTGCCCCCATTAAAATTTGAAGAGCACGAGAATGCTTTTAAAGTAACCATGTATGCTCCACGGCCATTTGCCGATATGACAGACTACGAAAGAATCGAAGCAACTTATCAGCATAGCATCATTCAATACTACGGAAATGGAGGAATGACAAATGCTTCTCTCAGGCATAGATTCAACATGCATGATAAACAATCTTCTCAAATTTCAAGACTTATCAAAGTAGCTGTTGAAGCTGGCAGAATAAAATTCAAAGACCCTAATAACATTTCTACAAAATTTAATCTTTACGTTCCTTATTGGGCGTAGTATTGAGATTTTAAAAAATGAATTATAAAAAACATCCTTGCTTGACTGCAATTCGGAAAACAATCACAACATATTGATTATCAGTTTACTACTGATTGATTTAACAAAGTTTATTTTGTCTCTTATATAAATATTCTGCTTTTAAAAGATGTATTATAATTATTTATCTTGCTTGACT
>JBBSUB010000050.1:0-21293 GCA_038235345.1 Chitinophagales bacterium | reverse complement strand
TGGATCTGATGCACTGGCAGGCGTTATAAATATCATTACCCTGGATCCGGTTAAGAATAATGCAGAATTGCAAACTCATTACGCTTCCAATAACACTCTTGGTCTTTCAGGTTCCGCAAATTTAAAATTTAATAAATCCGCCATCCAGGTTTTTGCAAAAAGATATAGCAGCGATGGATATGATTTTGATAAAAATATTTACGGTAAAACAGTGGATCCGTTTGTGGATTATGCAGCCAATTTAAAATTTATTTACACGCTCAATAACAATAGTGATCTCCTCATATCTACAAGGTTTTCTACCAATAAGCAAATTAATAATTACCTTATTTATCCAAACAACACCACTCAGGAAGTTGGCGGTAATACAATTGAGACAGATAAAAGCGCCTATATCAGATATAAGCATATCCTTAATTCTAAAATAAATTATACCGGCTCGGTGTATACAACCACCTATGTTAACAATGCTCGGATTTATGAGAAAAAGAGCAATAACCTTTTTGATCATATTGGCCTTAATCAGTTTTTATTAAGACCGGAGATGCAGGTGAATATCGGCGAAAACCCGGCTTCCCTTTTAGTAACGGGTGTTGGATATAATTTTGAATCGATTAATTCCACCAGGTATTCCCAACCAGAGCGCATGAATTCATGGTATATTTTCGGGCAAAAACAATTTCAGTTGCATTCGAAAACAAATGTTATTGTCGGTGCACGCTATGATAAAAACGAATTATACTCAGCTCAATTAAGTCCTAAACTGGCAATTGCACATAAGATTACCCCGGATTTGATTTTAAAAGCAAGCATTGGAACGGGTTTTAAAGCCCCTGATTTCAGGCAACAATTTTTAAATTTTGACAATGGCATGGTGGGTTACACCATTATTGGCGCAAGAGAATTAAGCAATGTTTTGCAGAAATTAAAAACGAACGGGCAATTTGCTTCTTCCGTAGATATTACTCCCTATCTAAACAATAAAGAACTGGTTCCTGAAAAGTCTGTGGGAATTAATATCGGCTTCGATTATACGCATAAACAGAATACGGTATTTAAAGCAAATTTTTTCCGGAACGATATAACGAACCTGATAGAGTCTTTCACAATCCCCTTCAGGACAATTGATAACGGTGGATTTTTTTCCTACATGAATGTAAATAAAGTATTTACTACCGGAGTGGAAACGAATTTTTCTCATCGCTTCAATAAAAATTTCAACATTTCTGGCGGATACCAGTTTCTTGTAGCTAAGGACAAGGAAGTGCTGCAAAAAATTAAAAACAAAGAAATGTACCGGAGAGACCCGGTTACAAATGAAACAAGTCTTGTAACAAAAGATCAGTATAGCGGATTATTTAATCGCAGCAAACATTCCGCAAATATGAGCCTGCGCTATTCGAACAATCAATACAATGCATCTGCTTTTCTTACAGCAAAATACCGTGGTCGCTTTGGATATAACGGAGATAATTTCCAAAATGGAAATGCAATCCTGGATGATGACAGGGAATTCATAAATGGTTTTACACTTGTAAACGCCACCATTTCAAAAAAAATAGCTACTAAACTGGAAATACAGGGTGGAATAGAAAATATTTTGAACTACACCAATAGGCTTCAAATGCCGGGTCAATACGGCAGAAGCTTTTTTATAAATTGTAATCTAAAACTCGAAAAATAAACAATAAATGAAAACAATTAAATTAAGCCTGCTGGCATGTACAGCGCTTATTATCGGATTTGTATCCTGCAAAAAAGATGATGTTAAGCAGCCCGAAGAAACAAAAATTATTAAGACTGATTCCATCCGCGTGAATATGAGTATGAGATCAGGCCCCTATACCTTTTTTAGTTTAAAAAATAACCAGGTTGTGGCTAATAGTGATTCAAACTCCACTAAATGGGATTTTGGAATGCGCTTCGTGAACATTATTGTAAACAGTCACGCTAGCGGTCCGGGATCGGCAGGAGTAATTACTCAAAAAGGCATTTACGACACCTATATGCAGGCACCTGAAAATGGTTACGCTTACGATACTACTGCAAATAGGTTAGCAATTAATGCCGGCACCACAACAGGTTGGTACAATTATAATGAAGTTACGCATGGATTTGACCCTAAGGCAGGAATGTTCTTTGTATTTAAAACATCTGATAATAAATACGCTAAATTGGAAATGTTATCAGCCCGGTATGAGCCTTTCACAGGACCTTTCCCGGAATATGTTTGGTATAAATTCAGATATACTTACCAGGCAGATGGAACGACCAAATTCTAAATAATAAAAAGATTGATTCCTATGGCCTTCAGAAATGGAGGCTATTTTTTTGTCCCAAATCCTAGAGGAATTATGATCATTTCCTAATTATATTAGAAACAAAAAGAGGAAGAGAAATAAATCTCCTCCTCTGAAAAAACTTGACCGTTTTTCTCTGAATCATGTATTAAATCCCGGAAAATCCGGGTAATGAATCAAAGTTCTGTGTTTTAAAGGTTAGCAACGGCCTTTGTTCTCATGCTAGATAACAGTGAGACAACAAGTGTTTATTCTTTGTATCTAAATACTATGCCAAAGCAACGGGCATTATTGATCTTTATTATCTGAATCGTTGTTATTAACATTACAAGTCTAAATTCCCCGAATCCTTGGGAAGACAATTTCCTACCGAAATCCTATTTTTAAAGGCTCCAAAAGGAATTACAAATCAACCTAAAATACTGGAAAAAGGCTTTTAAAAATCAGTACCTTTGCATAATTTTTATCTGAATAGAGGTTATAAATGACAAAAAAATATAGTGAATACCGACAATTGAATCTTCCGCAAATCGGAGATGAAATCTTATCGCTTTGGGAAAAGGAAAATACCTTTGAAGAAAGCATTACAAACCGTGAAGGATCTCCTTCCTTTGTGTTCTATGAAGGACCGCCAAGTGCCAATGGCTTGCCAGGTATTCACCACGTGATTTCAAGAACTTTAAAAGATCTTGTGTGCCGGTATAAAACCATGCAGGGATTCCAGGTAAAACGCAAAGGAGGATGGGATACTCATGGCCTTCCCGTGGAACTTGGTGTAGAGAAATTATTGGGCATTACAAAAGAAGATATCGGTAAAAAAATATCTGTTGAAGAATATAATGCTACTTGCCGCAGGGAGGTTTTGAAATTTAAAGATACCTGGGATGATTTAACCAAGAAAATGGGTTATTGGGTAGATTTGAAAAACCCTTATGTCACTTTCGAAAATAACTATATAGAAACACTTTGGTGGTGCCTGAAAGAATTATACAAAAAAGGCTATCTGTACCAAAGTGTAAGTATTCAACCTTACTCCCCTGCTGCCGGTACCGGACTTAGTTCTCATGAATTAAATCAACCGGGAACGTACAAAGATGTTAAGGACACAAGTGCTACGGCGATGTTTGAGGCAATAAAGAATGATAAAAGTGAATTTATCTTCAAAGTGGCAAATTCAGATGAAGTATTTTTCCTGGCCTGGACGACTACCCCATGGACGCTTCCCTCTAACCTGGCATTGACTGTAGGAGCGAATATTGATTATGTTTTAGTAAAAACATTTAATCCGTATACCCATCTTCCGGTGAATGTAATCATAGCTAAAGCTCTATTAAACAAATACCTCCATCCGGAAAGTGAGCATGGTGATTTTGAAGCATATAAGGAAGGAGATAAAGTAATTCCCTGGACAATCCTGTCAGAATTTAAGGGAAAAGAACTGGAAGGAATTACCTACAAGCAACTGCTTCCGTTTGAAGCAAATACTTTAGAAAAAATAACGGAAATAACTCCCGGCGCTGAACCATTTAAACTAGTGATCGGTGATTATGTGACTACTGAAGATGGAACCGGAATCGTGCATACTGCGCCTGCATTTGGTGCGGACGATTACAAGACCGGGCAGAAATATAATTTAGGGATATTAACGCTTGTTGATAAGGAAGGAAAATTCATTGACGGAACAGGAGAGTTCAGCGGGCGCTATGTTAAGAATTATAAAGATGAAAAAGAGTATGAGGATGTGAATGTGGATATCTCCGTCAGGTTGAAAAAAGAGAATCGTGCGTTTAAGGTAGAAAAATATGAGCATAATTATCCGCATTGCTGGCGCACAGATAAGCCTATTATCTATTATCCACTGGATGCCTGGTTTATAAAAACAACGGCAGTAAAAGACAGGATGATCGAATTGAATAAAACCATCCATTGGAAACCTGCTTCTACCGGTTCAGGAAGATTTGGTAACTGGTTGGAAAACATGGTCGATTGGAATTTGAGCCGCAGTCGTTTTTGGGGCACACCACTTCCCATCTGGCACACAGAACCGGATGATTCATCAAATGAAGAGGTGGAAGAAAAATGCATTGGTTCCATTGAAGAACTGAAACAGGAAGTACTGAAAGCGATTGAAGAAGGCGTAATGGAACTTCCATTTCATGTGAAGAATGAGGTAGAGATCCGAAATTATGTAGATGAGCTTACTTCGGATTTGCACAAGCCATTTGTAGATGATATTATTTTAATCTCTGATAAAGGTCACCCCATGAAAAGGGTACCTGATCTGATTGATGTATGGTTTGATAGTGGTGCCATGCCCTATGCTCAATGGCATTACCCTTTTGAGAATGTAGAAACATTTAAACAAAATTTTCCCGCAGATTTTATAGCTGAAGGAGTAGATCAAACGCGCGGCTGGTTTTATACTTTGCACGCTTTAGGAGTATTACTTTTTGATAGCGTGGCTTATAAAACTGTGGTAAGTAACGGATTGGTTTTAGATAAGAATGGTAATAAAATGAGCAAGCGCGTCGGAAACGTAATCGATCCGTTCGAAACGCTCGAAATATTTGGTCCGGATGCCACCAGATGGTATCTCATAACAAACGCCTCCCCCTGGGATAGTTTAAAATTTGACATTGAAGGAATTAAAGAAGTTCAGAGAAAGTTTTTCGGAACACTCTATAATACTTACCAATTCTTTGCTTTGTATGCTAACCTGGATAAGTTTTCATATACTGAAAAACAGATTCCCGTTCAGGACAGGCCTGAATTGGATCAGTGGATTATCTCTGTCTTAAACAGTCTTATTCAGAATGTGACCAAAAGCATGGATGATTATGAGCCTACACAGGCGGGAAGGGCCATCGAAGAATTTGTGAATGAAGAATTGAGTAATTGGTATGTTCGTTTATGTCGTCGCCGGTTCTGGAAACCAGCGCGCATTCAAGGAGACGGGCTCTATAATGAAGATGATGTGAAAGATAAATTATCTGCATATCAAACTCTTTATGACTGCCTGGAAACAATCTGTGGACTTATAGCACCGATAGCACCGTTTTTTGCAGACTGGCTTTTCAAGAATCTAAATTCAGTTACGGAAAAAGTTTCTGTAGCATCTGTGCATTTATCCGACTTTCCGATTACAAAGGAAGAATTAATAAATAAGGAATTAGAGGAACAAATGAAATTAGCCCAGGATGTTTCTTCTTTGATATTATCGCTTCGCAAAAAAGTGTCCATCAAAGTGAGACAACCGCTTCAAAAGGTAATTATCCCGATTATTGGAGAAGGATTCGAACAAAAGATTAAGAATATTGAAGTAATCATCAAATCTGAAACGAATATTAAGGAAGTAGAACTGGTGCCTGCCAATAATAATTTCATCAAAAAGAAGGCGAAGGCTAATTATAAAACCCTGGGTAAGAAATTAGGTGCCAAGATGAAATGGGCTGCCGGTGAAATTCAAAATTTCGGGGACGCGGAGATAGAGAAGGTTTTAGAAGGAAATTATTTATTAAACATTGATTTTGAGGCGAAAGGAGAAGATCCGGTTTACATCAATGCAGAGGATGTAGAGATTAGTACGAATGAGATTCCGGGATTTGAGGTAGCTGTAAAAGGTCCTTTAACTGTGGCCCTGGATTTGATATTAACTCCTGAATTAGAAAATGAAGGTTTTGCACGTGAATTTATAAATCGTATTCAGAACATCCGGAAAGAAAGTGAATTCGAATTAACAGACAAAATAGTCGTAAATGTGCAGGAAAAAGGCAATGTGAAAAATATAATTACAGAATATAATGAGTATATTCGCACGGAAATTTTAGCTGAAACGCTGGAATTTAATGAAGAAGTTATTAATGGTACCGAAATTGAGGTCAACAACGACACTTTAACTGTAAAAGTAAAAAAAGCTAATTAATATTTATGGCTACTCAGAAAAAAAAGGCAACCCCTGTTGCGGTAAAAGCTAA
Source organism: Chitinophagales bacterium (assembly GCA_038235345.1). GTDB lineage: Bacteria > Bacteroidota > Bacteroidia > Chitinophagales > Chitinophagaceae > Ginsengibacter. The sequence continues at coordinate 15,019 of JBBSUB010000050.1, read as the reverse complement.
ATCTAAGAATGAGCCAAAAAAGGCTCCGGCAAAGAAAGGAACAGTGGCTAAATCAGCGCCTGCAAAAAAAGCTGTAGTAAAGAAGGCAGTAAGCAAAACTGCCCCTGCTCAAAAGACGGCTCCTGCAAAAAAAGTTGCCTCAAAAACTGTAGCGCCCAAAAAAGCAGCGCTTGCTAAAAAAGCGGATCCTGCAAAAAAAGTAGTAGCAGCAAAGAAAGCAGTGCCTGCGAATAAAATAGCTTCGGCCAAAAAAGTTGCAGCAAAAAAAGTAGATGCGAAAGCACCTACAACAAAAGGTGTCGCAGCAAAAAAAACTGTACCCGCCACAAAGAAAAATTCGAAACCTATTATGAATAATTCACCGGACAAAAAAACTGCTAAAGCCGGTGTATATAAAGCAGTCCCAAAAAATTTGGCTACATCTAAGAAAACGACAGAGAAAAAACCCGCTGTAGCGGCTAAGAAATCAGCGCCGGTACCGGCAGTAAAGAAAACAGAAACGCCTAAAATAGAAACACCTGCTGTAAAGCAACCCTATAAAGCAAAAACAGAATCGAAGGTTGCTGCAGAAGCACAATCTATATTGGACCATAAAGCTCAATTGAAAAAAGCTATCGCAACAAAGAAAGCAAAAAAACAGGCAGGTAAAAAAAATGAAAAGCCATTTGTAATGCCTAAAGTAAGTACTGAGAAAGCAAGGAGATATGAGCCGGAGTTCACTAAATCTGTACTTGACGCTGCAGATATTGAATATTCCGGACCTACTATGCGTTATAATGATAATGACCTGGTGGAATTTAGAGAATTGATTACTAAAAAACTTGACACAGCTAAGAAGGAGTTAGGATATCTTCAAGGTTTAATTACCCGTAAAGATCAAATGGGGGGCGATGATACGGACAATCGTTACATGACTATGGAAGATGGCGGACTAAGTATGGAAAGAGAACAGTTGAGTCAAATGGCCAGCCGTCAGATTACCTTTATTGATCATCTTGAGAAAGCGATGATGCGTATTGAAAATAAAACATACGGTATCTGCCGCGTGACGGGCAAATTGATCGATAAAGCAAGATTAAGAGCTGTACCTCATGCTACGCTTTCTATTGAAGCTAAAATGGGTATTAATAAGTAATACCATATTGATTTATAAAATAGGCCAAAGACCATTTTATAAATCTTAGAGGTTATTATTCCGAATTAAAGTTTGTTGGACCATTTATAATTTATATTCGGTATAATTTTAGATTATTTTAAAATAAAAAGAGAATCATTATGTGATTCTCTTTTTTTATGCACCTATCCCGAAGCCATTGCCAAAGCGGCAATACTCACTTTGGTATTTTTCACTTTCAAAATTTCAGATGCACAGGCTTCCAGAGTAGATCCTGTAGTAATCACATCATCTACCAATAAAACATGATGTCCCTCCAAAACTTCCGGATTTAAAACCCGAAATGTTTTATCCACATTCTTCCATCTTTGGATACGTTTCTTTTTCGTTTGACTTTCTGTATCCACAATGCGAACTACATGATTTGTCAACACATGGATTCCCGTCAAGTCAGAAATTCCATCACATAATATTTTTGCCTGGTTATATCCTCTTCTTTTTTCCTTTTCTATGAAGAGGGGTAAAGGAATAATAATGGAAATATCTTTAAACCTGTTGCTTCCAACAATACTTTCTCCAATCATACAACCTAAGTATTTCCCGATTTCCTGATTTCCTTTATACTTAAATTCATGAATCAGGTTTTGTACAATGGAGACTTTTGTAAAATAAAATGCGCACATCGCTGCGGTGATCGGCACTCTTCCCCAAAAGATCTTTTCTGCAGGATTATTTGCATGCTGTGCATAATTCGTGTGGGGAAGATCATTGATGCATTCCAGGCATAAATAATTACCACCATCTAATACGTCACTACCACACCCAATGCAAATATGCGGGAACATTAGATGGAAAACCGGGGATGAGGGAATAAATCCTTGCAGCATAATTTTCAATTTTTCTTTTTAAAATTCTTCTTCATTTTTTAGATAAAAAAGAGATGATTTATTCCAATTAAGAAAACAGAAAAACAACTATGTGAATTTAAGGATTTTTTATATGATAAGATTCAATCAACCGAAAATGTTAGTAGATCAGGGAATTCTATTTTAAAACATACGCTCATTAGAAGTAACCAGAATGTCAAATTGGAATAAAGGCAAATCCTATTTTGCCACTTCAAATAAACAGAAACAAGTTAAATTTTGAACAGGCTTTTTTATCAGGCAAATAAATACCGGTATAACTCCTCCACTTTTGCAAGTGGCACTACTTCTATTTTAAAAGCATTTTTACCCAGTCCTTTTGTATTGTATTTACTCACGATTATTTTCTCAAAACCTAACTTTTCCGCCTCGGCAATTCTCTGCTCAATCCGATTGACAGCTCTTATTTCTCCACTCAACCCAACCTCTCCGGCAAAGCAAGTAAGCATCGGAATAGCAATATCTTCATATGACGAAAGCAGCGCGCTTAACACCGCTAAATCAATAGAAGGATCCTCCACTTTTATGCCACCGGCAATATTTATAAAAACATCTTTTACTCCGAAATGAAATCCACCTCTTTTTTCCAACACGGCTAAAAGTAATTGCAATCTTCTCAGGTCAAAACCGGTATTTGTTCTTTGCGGAGTACCGTAAACACTTTGGGTAACCAATGCCTGCACTTCTATTAATAAAGGGCGCACACCTTCCATTGTGGCAGCGATGGCTACACCACTCAATTGTTCGTCTTTTTGGGTAATTAATATTTCAGAAGGATTATTTACCTGGCGCATTCCCTCTGCCGTCATTTCATAAATCCCTAATTCGGAGGTAGAACCAAAACGATTTTTAAGCGTCCGCAAAATACGGTATGAATAATTCCGGTCTCCTTCAAACTGAAGAACCGTATCGACCATATGCTCTAAAATTTTTGGGCCGGCAATATTTCCATCTTTGGTGATGTGACCAATCAGAAAAACAGGTGTGTTGGTTTCCTTTGCAAAGCGTTGAAATTCTGCTGAACTCTCCCGTATTTGTGACACACTTCCGGGGCCGGATTCCACATAAGGTGTTTGCATGGTCTGAACAGAATCTACAATCACCAGGTGTGGTTTTAATTTTTTTATTTCTTTGAAGATCGTTTGTGTATTTGTTTCAGTCAATAAAAAAAACGTGTCATTCTTTATTTGCAATCTGTCAGCACGCATTTTAATTTGCTGCTCGCTCTCTTCTCCGCTTATGTATAATGTCACTACATTTTCTAATTGAAGAGCGGCCTGTAAAAACAAAGTAGATTTTCCAATGCCCGGTTCACCTGCTACCAACACCAAACTTCCGGGAACAATTCCTCCACCAAGAACTCTGTTTAATTCCGCATCCTTTGTGATCATTCTTGTTTCTTCACTACTGGTAACATCACTCAAGGAAATTGTTTTCAATCCACCACTTAATCCTGAATATTCTTTCCATTCCGTCGATTTTTTTTCTGTGCCACGAACAATCACTTCTTCCACGAAGGTATTCCACTCACCACATGAAGGACACTTGCCCACCCATTTTGCACTTTCCTGTCCACAATTACTGCAAAAAAAAGCACTCTTCGATTTACTCATTTATTGATTTTATTTCTGGGGATGAAAGTAAACAATGTTCCGTTTAGAAAATAACTTGAAACGCAAAGATGTGTGAAAAATTGAAATTCTTTTTCACAGGATTTTCCTCAGAAAAATTGTAGAAATAAATGAATGGGATTATCAAAAAAAAGAACCCTCGTAAAAATAGAATCTAATAGTTTGGTCAGGATTAATGCTGGAATAATAATGATGAAATTTAAAAAAGTAAAAGAGCCAGTATTACTACCAGCTCCTTGTACTTACTAACCCATTAAATTCTATTGCTAAATTACAAATTGAATACTGATAAAAAAATTAATTTAGGGGTTGTGAATAAATTTTATTTAGGCTACCATATACTTTTTATTATAATACAAACCTGTTTTATACTGATAATCAGCTATAAATCATAAAAAAAGATAGAAAATAAATTTTTAAAAAACAATAAAATAAATTATGGTTTATAATATAAACTACTTTATTTTTGTATAAAATTATAAAAAATGCGTCTTATATTACTATTTTTCTCTATTGCATTTTGTTCGAATGCTTATTGTCAAATTAAAATTAGTGGTAAAATTACAGATAATAGAAATCAAGCTTTGCAGGGAGTAAGTATTTCTATCGCCGATTCTTATGATGGAGCTTCATCAGATTCTTCCGGAAATTTTTTCTTTAATACAACAGAAACCGGTACACATATTTTAACCGCTTCTTACTCCGGTTATAAAGATTTTTTTCAAACAATTCAAATTGAAAAAGCGCCTTTGATTTTTAATATTTCTTTGAAAGAAAAAATAACTGAATTGAAAGCAGTTGTCATCAGTGCAGGTTCTTTTATAGCAGGTGATCAGAAAAAAGCGACCGCCCTTTCTTCTTTAGATATTGTAACGACAGCAAATGCAAATGCAGACATTACAGGTGCTATTAAAACATTACCCGGCGCACAACAAGTGGGGGAAACGGAAGGATTGTTTGTACGAGGAGGAACTGCCGCAGAAACAAAATATTTTATAGATGGAAGCCTGGTGAATAAATTCTTTTTTTCATCCGAACCAGGAATGGCGACGCGTGGAAGATTTAATCCTTTCCTTTTCACCGGCACTGTTTTCAGTTCAGGTGGCTACTCTGCTTTATATGGACAGGCATTGTCTTCCGTGCTTTTAATGGAATCCATTGATCTGCCCGAAAAAACGTCTGCCTCTTTCGGCTTATCCTATTTATCTGCCAATGCAGGAATTCAAAAACTGGCAAAAAATAAAAAATCTTCCTGGGGCGTTACTTACTCCTACCTGGACCTTTCGCTGGTTTATAATATTATTAAGCAAAAACAAGATTATTTCAATGTGCCCCGTGGTCATGAAGGTGATTTCAATTTCAGAATTAAAACCTCTCCCGGCGGAATGATCAAATACTATACAACTATTTCAAATACTACTGTTGGATTTAGAAGTCAGGATGTAGATTCACTATCCATGAAGGATGCTTTTTCATTGAATGATTTCAATATGTACCACAATTTATCCTGGAAAGAAAATCTTGGAAATGGATGGCGTTTTCATTTTGGAAGCTCCTATACAAACAGCAGGGATAAAATAAATATGGAATTGCAGGATGCCGCCGATAAAAAACAAGTAATAGAGAATGATCCTCTTTATGCAAATAAAAATTTCCATCTGAAAAGTAAAGGGGATTATGCCAATGCAAAAATTGTTTTAGAAAAAAGAATGGGTGGGCTAAGTGCCATCCGTTTTGGTTCTGAATATAATTACAGTAAAGAGAAAACCAATTTCTATAATTATAAAAATGAGCCGAATATTCTTTTATTAAAGGAAGATATTTTAGCCGCCTTCGCGGAAGCAGACATCTATTTAACGAATAACCTGGCGGCGAAACTTGGTGCAAGAACAGAGCATTCGCGTCTTTTAGATAAGTGGGATGTTGCTCCAAGAATTTCACTGGCTTATCAATTTAAAAACCTGGGACAGGCTTCACTCGCTTATGGAGAATTTTATCAAACGCCTGAAAATAAATACTTACCTTCTCTGAATGCACTGCATTTTCAAAAAGCAACGCATTACATTGCTCAATATCAAAAGAGTTCCAAAGACTTTACTTTTCGTACAGAAATTTTTTATAAGAAGTATGACGATTTAATAAAGACAACCGGGTATCAATCTAAAGCTACAGCTTTGAATAATCAAGGATTCGGAGATGCGAAAGGAATAGAATTCTTCTGGAGGGATAAAAAGACGATCAAAAATTTTGATTACTGGATCTCCTACTCTTACCTGGATACCAAAAGAGATTTTCTGAATTACCCCTTTGCCATCCGGCCGGATTATGCAGCAAAGCATACTGCTTCTTTAGTCCTGAAAAAATTTGTCATGCCTTTAAAAACACAATTTAATGCCTCTTATACATTTGCGACTCCCCGTCCATTTTACGATATGGCCTATGATAATAATGGAAAAGTTTATATCAGGGAGCAAGGGAAAACCAAAAGTTTCAATGACTTTAGCCTAAGCATAAATTATGTACCTAGTGTAGGAAAACCAAAAGCAAAAGCATTTACCGTTATAGTGTTATCGCTCACAAATGTATTGGGAGCAAAGAATATTTATAATTATCATTTTTCTGCAAACGGAGAAAATAAGCTGGCAGTAACACCCCCGTCAAGCAGATTCTTTTTTGTGGGTTGTTTCATTAGCCTGGGAATAGACAGAACGGATGATGTGATTAATAATCATTTGTAACCAGAAGGTTGGATTTTAGAATTAGAATTGGAAGATAAAAGTTTGGGTTCGGTGTTTGCAGTTTACTAAAAGTTACCAGGTCACAACTCAAATTTTTATTTAAAACTAAAAAATTAAAATCATGGAAAAAGAAATCAAAGATCCCGAATTATGGCGAATTGCACAAAAACGAGCATCATTTAAATATCATGTGCTAATCTATTTTATAATAAATTTTATTCTTTGGACAATGTGGTATATCCAGCTTAGAAATAACCTGACTCCCTATTTTGAAAGAGCCATGATACCCTGGCCTGTATGGGTTATGATCGGTTGGGGAATCATTTTAATCATTCATTATCTCTCCGCCTACACCGGAAAAGACAGATTGGCGGAAAGAGAGTATAATAAATTAAAAAACAAAAATCTATAAACAATAAAAAAGTAAACATGAAAAAATCAATTTTAATGGTTGTGACAATCTTAATGGTATCAACCACTTTTGCCCAAAGTGATAAATACCTGAATGCTATGAAACAGAATATTTCCCAGTCGGATTCCATTATGGCAAAAGGAAATGCAGTGGAACTTGCAAATAATTTTGTACGCATAGGTGACGCAGAGAAAGACAAATGGCTTCCATATTACTATGCTGCATACAGTACAATATCACAAGCTTTTTCCGAACAGGATAATTCTAAAAAAGACGCTATCGCGGATAAAGCTTCCGATTATCTTACGAAAGCGGAATCTATTCTAGGTAAAGATAACTCTGAGATCAATGTCATAAAAAGTATGATTTCTACAGCGCACATGATGGTAGATCCACAAAGCAGATTTATGAGTTACGGGGCAAAAGCAACAGAATATGCCAGGAAAGCTGAAATGCAGGATTCTACAAATCCAAGACCGGTATTATTGGTCGCACAAAACACATTTTATACACCCGAAGCGTTTGGTGGAGGGAAAGATGCAGCAAAACCTATGTTTGAAAAAGCAAAGGAATTATATGAAAGTTTCAAACCGGAAACAGAGCTTTCACCGGTTTGGGGAAAACAAAATGTTGCTTATTTTTTAGCTCAATATAAATAAACAATCCTGGTAGAAGAAAGAATTTTGTCCGAAAAAGAAAGCATGTTGCTTATCTGTTGCTGGGTTCTTGACTTTGTTTCACTTTTACAGCTTTTGAATAAGAACGAATACTCATTGCAGCCGCGGTGATAGCAGCCTGGCTAATACAGGGCTACCTGCTACAGAAAAAATATAAAAAAGAATACTAAGTATATGGAAGAAAAAGTTTTAACCGAAAAAGAAAGTCTTGCTCTTATTACGGGAATGATTACTAAAGCAAAGAATCATTACCATGAAAGTGGCTCCAGTGCTTTGTTGTGGGGATTTGCGAATGTGATCTGTTTTGTCCTTGCTTATTTACAGGAAGAAAATTGGATTTCTTTACCCTTCAATCCATTTTGGTTAATGATCATCGCAGTTATACTTCAGGTATATTTTTCCTGGAAAGAAAGAGCCTCAAAACGAACTGTGACATTTAAAGATGAAACACATTATTATGTTTGGTTGGCTTTTGGCATCAGCATTCTGATCTTAACGGTTGCAGGAGGGTTCTCAGAAATAGGGTATATCGTTTTACCTTTGATTCTTTTATTATTTGGAATACCTACTTTTATTTCTGGTTGTATCAAAAAATTCAAACCTTTAATTTTTGGTGGAATTGTGTGCTGGATTCTTTCAGTCATCAGTTTTTTCTTCCGGGAAAATGAGGTATTTCTTTTAGTAGCAATGGGCGCTTTTTTTGCCTGGGTAATTCCCGGTTTTATTTTAAGAAAGAACTATTATAAAATAGCCGGTATATAATCATTATGGAATTTAAAGAACTCGATCCGATATTACATTCACAATTGCGCCTGGCAATCATGTCTTTATTAATAAGCGTAAAGGAAGCCGAGTTTACTTTTTTAAAAGAAAAAACAAATGCAACCGCAGGTAATTTAAGCGTTCAGATCAGTAAATTAAAAGAAGCAGGATACGTTGACATAACAAAGCAGTTTCATAAAAATTACCCCCAAACAATTTGCAAAATAACTTCGCAAGGAATCACAGCTTTTGAAAAATATGTAGAGGCCCTTCAAAGTTATATGAACCTGGGAAATTAATATTTCAGGAAGGACAATTCTAAACCATGGTAAACTAAAGCACCGGCATATAAATCCTCTAACGGTTTCATGGCTCTCTAAAGAATTACCTAACCTGATTTCAAGCACCTTTTTATATTTACTGAATAAGTATATACCAAAAAAAATAGCCCCCCTTTCGGGTAGCTATTTATGGTTTTTTATATGCGTGTAATCTTATTTAGATATTTTTTGTGTCATTCTTTCTGTTGCAGAAATGAACTGAATGAAATAGCTTCCTGAAGGTAAATGAGACAATTCGTCTATTCTTACACTGTTGGATCCTTTTAAAACCTGGAGTTTTTTAAAAGCAACTTCTTTCCCCTGGACATTCAAAATTCTTGAAGAAATCACTTCAGCTTTGCTCCATTCCATATGCACATTTAAATAGCTTGTAAACGGATTAGGGGATACACTTGCAATTTGATTCTCTTTCGCAATTCTAATTACAATAATGTTGGAAAAATTTGATTTACCATCCAAATCTACCTGCTGTAATCTGTAATAAACAACATTCCCTGCATTTGAAACATCATCTGTAATTGAATAGCTATGGGCCAATGAAGTCGTTCCATTTCCGGAAACTTTCGCTACAGTTGTGAATGATTTCCCATCCTGGCTTCTTTCTACAAGAAAGTGACTATTGTTTATTTCTAAAGAAGTGCTCCAATCAATCATTGTTTTATTAACTGTTGTTAAGGTAGCTGAAAACTTCATCAAACTAACCGGTAATGTTGCTTCTTCAGGGCTTAAAGATGCTGTTGCATCATTAAAGAAAATTTCTGCCGCATCTGAACGAGAGTTTACTCTGGCGATATTCAGGATGGAAGGCACCCTTTGATTTTTGGCCGGAGCATTTACTGTAACCTTGAATTGCACTTCATACGTTTCGCCTTCTGCTAGAGTTCCGCCTACTGTGGCATTTGCCCCGGTTCCGATTCTAAATTTAATTGTTTTAATAGACCCATTTACAATGTAGTCAGCAATATCATCTCCATTCACATCTGTTTTTAATCCAGTTGTAATACCTGGAGATTTAATAACTTTCATGGAATTGGGTACATAGGTAATTGTTGAGGGCAAAGTATCAATCAATTCAATCAGGTTTGCATTTCCTACACCAACGTTTTTACCTTTCAAAGTATACGTTAATTCTTCACCTGCCTCTGCCTGGCCATTACCACTTGCATCAGAAACGGATTTAATAATCGTCAAACTTGGATCCTTCATTTTTATAGAGAAAGTAAACAACCCCGGGTAATATTGATCAGCTTCTGTACCGAATACGAGGTTTACAGAATTATTATTTGGATTGATGTCATATCCTGCTCCCACGTTGAAATGATCAATATCCAAACCCATATTATTCGTGTAGTTGGGATTTTTAGTGGTTACATGTACTCCGTTATTGCTAATTGTACCATTCCATGGATTATCAATCGCATTGGTAGCATTTGAAAATAATTTCCCATTTATCTTAAGGAAATCACCTTTCAGATTGGCATCACCTTCCCACGCCATTACGCCCATTTTTGCATCACCTGGTACCATTGTTCCTGAAGGAACGTTCAAGCCCGTAAGCGTAACTGAAGAAATAGTAGCAGATCCGCCACTGTAAACTTTTTGAAAGCCGTCATAAACCCGAACACTATTATAAGGTTCGTTGTTGCTTTCATAAACCACCACAATCGTCCAACCGCCGTGATTTCCACCGCCAGCTATTGACCCTGTCGATAAAGGAACGTTACCTATTGTATAAGTACCAGACCTGTTTTGATTAAGAAAAGCAGTTACATCTGCATATGCCTGGTATTGTATAAACCCGGTTGTAATTACAGACTCATCAATTGCCTGGGCTATAATATCTGAATAGGCATTCGAATTTCCCTTCCTCATCTTTACTGTTCTATCCGCTTCCTTTGAAAGGTCATAATCTGTATCTTTAATTCTGCCGCCCCAATAAAGCCGGGCAAACTTTACATTAGCGCCGGACGGCATTATAAAGTCGGAGGAGGAGGAATTTCTGGTGTCTGTGCCGATACCTGTAGTTCCATCAATATCGATATGGATCATATTTTCGTTGTCATTACCAAAGGTGCTGTTGCCATTCGCAGCATTGTCATTCATTTTAATCGTATCAATATATGAATTCCCCTTCTTCGGCTTGGTTTCAATATGAAGAAGTGTGTTACCAAACATAGTAGTGCCGCCCTTCAGGTTTTCAGAATAAACAAGACTGTAGCCTCTTTGAGCTTGTGACTGGAAAGAAAAAAACAGCGTGAAAAGAAATACTCCACCAAATTGGCCCAAACTTTTTTTAAGGTTTGCCTTTGAAGTAAAATTTTGCATGATAATAATTTTTGCAGTTAAAAAATGATAAACTTTAGGTTATCAAATTTGGACAAATTAGTAAGCATGGCTTCTCTTGGGAAAAAGGTATAGAATTGGAAAAGAAGTTAAAATTTATAGAATTGGGATGGCGTAATCAGCCATTATAAACGCAATAACAAATAAGCATTTGTCTTTCGGGAAGATATCAGTTCGTTTGGAGGATTGTTCTTGTGGTACTTTGCAGATGAGATTGGAAGTGCAAAACTAATAAACAATTTGAAAGTTCAAAGCTTTTAAGAAAGTTTTTAAAACTAAATGGAAAAAAGTAATGTAGAAGAAAGCGGTTAAGGGAATAGAAAATACACACAAAAATAAAAGATTTCATCTTCCTTTTTTTGAAAGAAGTCAGATTATATAAGCTCTTAAGATTTCAAATTAAACAATTGATTAGACGCTTTTTTTGCAGGGAACCAGGATGCTGTAAAAGCTATAGTGGCAGATGTTATAACAACTAAAACAAAATCAGAAATGAGTAATTTTACCGGAAAATAATCAATTAAAAATGAGTTCCCTTCTAACTTGATAAAATGAAATTTCATTTGCAAAAGAGCAATGATCAGCGCCATAATAATACCAATACCTGCTCCTGCCACAGCCAGCAATAATCCTTCACTTAAAAATATTTTTTTAATCAACGATTTGTGCGCGCCTAATGCCTGGAGGACACTGATATCTTTTCTTTTTTCAAGAACAAGCATAGTTAATGCTCCAATCATATTGAATGCTGCAATGATCAATATTAATGTGAGCACAGCATAAATAAACCATTTTTCCAATCGCATTGAATTATACAAACTGGTATTTTGCTGAAACTTGGTCAACACTTTATAATTTCCACCCAGCTTTTCTTGTAGCAAACGAGTGATTTTTTTGGAATCTCCTGAATTTACAAGTGAGATTTCAAGGGAACTATATTCATCCGGAGCATAATTCATTTGCTGTTTTACAAATGCCAGGTTTGTTATCACATATTTGTTATCGAAATCCTGTTGAATAGCAAAACTGCCACTCGTACCGGCATTTCCTTCACTCAGGGCAGATAAGGCTGAGGGATTTTGCCGGTTTGTTTTTTTTGGAAGAAATACAGTGACGGGAAAAAGATTCCTATCAGACTGAACTCCTAAGGCTGCTTCAATACCGGCACCCAACACCAATTCCGGTTCGTGAATATTTCCTGTATTAAAATTTCCATGGTACATTTTTGCCGGCACTCCTGATACGGAATAATAATTACTATCCACTCCTTTTAGAAGAACGACAGTTTGTTGTTCGCCACTTTGAAGTAACGCTTTCTCTTCCACGTTAAATGAAGTACCCTTTATTCCGGACAATTGATGGATCTCACTCAATTGGTTTTGAGTAAGTGTAAGGGTTTTCCCCTTGGCGGGAATGACTTTTACATCTGCATAGAAATTTGAATAAAGAGATTGAACTAAATCTTCAAATCCATTAAATACACTCAGAACCAATACCTGGCACATAGTCGAAAAAGCAATGACCCCCGCTGTAACCCATGAAATTATATTAATGGCATTGGTGCTTTTTTTAGCTTTAAAATATCTCCAGGCAAATTTTAAATACAAAGGGAAAGGGTTGAATTATTTTAGTATTGGATTATAATGGTTGAATTGGTTCATGATTGAATTGTTATATAAACATCAATGATCAGAAGCAATTTAAAATTATAAAATAGAAAAAACACAATTTTAAGTATAGATAACTTTCTAATTTATTCTAAGAATCTTCTTTTGAATTTTTTGCATCCTCATTTTTAATTTCGTCCAGCAGTTTTTCTATTTTAAATACATAATCAAGTGTATCATCCATATAGAATGTTAACTGGGGAATGCTGCGCAATTGATGGCGCATTCTTTTACCTAATTCCCCCCTTATTTCACTACCAAGAGTTTTAAACTTTTCCAGGGCTGCTTCTGCATCCTTCACCTGGAAAAAACTCAGATAAATTCTTGCTTCAAATAAATCAGGTGTTATTTTTACCGATGAAATGGATACCATTCCGCCTTCTACCATATTAAGCCCCATCTTCAGAAAGATATCATTTAATTGTTTTGAAATTTCTACCGCTACCTGTTTTTGTCTTTTTCCTTCTGTCATTTTATAAAATTATGATTCCTTGTAAAATTAGTTACTTTGCTGCTATTAATGAGTAATAAAGCATTTAAATAAATTAATGAAGAGTTTAAGAACCGTCTATCGCTATGTGGCAAAATATCCAAGATCGATTTTTGTCTATTTCTTATTTAATATTCTTTCCAATTTATTTTCGGTGATTTCATTAGGAATGCTGAGTCCATTTCTCATGTTGATTTTTGACAAGAAAAATTCTCCCGGACAAGTCCATGAAGCCAAAAATTTTTTAGAATCCCTAAATCCGGTTAATAATCTCAAAAATTATCTATTTGAAATTGTTCAAAAACCAGATGGAGACTTCAAAGCTTTGGGATTAATATGTGTGCTTATCTTAACGTTTATTATTCTCAAAAATCTTTTTCTATACTTATCCTTATATGTTTTAACACCCATACGCAATTCCATTGTAAATGACATGCGTACAAAAATGTATAAAAAGGTACTGAACCTTCCCGTGGGTTATTTTAATGACCAGCGGAAAGGGGATATCATGAGCAGGCTTACCAATGACCTGAGCGACGTAGAAAGTTCCATTGTGAGTTTGCTTGCTACCGTGTTTAAAGAACCGGTGACTATTTTTATCTTCTTCGCTTACATGATTATTTTAAGTCCGCAATTGACGCTTTTTCTAATCTTATTTTTACCGGTTTCCGGACTTATCATTGGAAGAATTGGCCGGTCATTAAAAAGAGAAAGTAAAGATGCACAAGAAAAACAAGGGGTCATACTTTCCACTATAGAAGAAACAGTTGGCGGTATCAGGGTTATAAAAGGATTTAATGCCGAAGGGGAGCAATTCAAAAAATTTAATAAACAAAACGATGAAATTCTCCATATAAAAAATAAAGTAAACCGGCGTCGCGAACTTGCATCCCCTGTAAGTGAAGTATTAGGGATTATGACGGTAGTGGGCGTTTTATGGTACGGGGGCAGACTTGTTTTGAGAAATGAGTTTTTGGAGCCAAATGATTTCCTTACCTATATCTTAATCTTTTCCCAGGTAATTCAACCCTTAAAAACATTATCAAACGCTTCTTATAATATCCGCAAAGGCGCGGCAAGTGTGGACCGTATCGAAGAATTGATCAATGAAGATATCGGTATTAAAGAAATTGAAAATCCGGTAATATTAAGCGAGTTTACCGATTGCATTGAACTCAAAAATGTGTCTTTTGCTTACCGGAATAAAACGATCCTTGAAAATATTAATCTTAAAATTCAAAAGGGAAAAACAATTGCTTTGGTAGGTTCTTCCGGGGCAGGAAAAAGCACTTTGGTTGATTTAATTCCCAGGTTTCATGATGCTGTTAGTGGTGAGATTTTAATTGACGGAATAAACATAAAAAACTATAGCCTTAAATCGCTCAGAAGCCAGTTAGGGATTGTAACACAGGAACCGATTTTATTTAATGATACTATAGCCAACAATATCTCCCTCGGCATGGAAAATCCTTCAGAAGGACTGATTATTAATGCAGCCAGGGTAGCCAATGCGGAAAATTTTATTTTACAAAAACAAGGTCAGTACGAAACGAATATCGGGGAGCGCGGCAATAAATTAAGTGGCGGAGAAAAACAACGTATTACAATTGCCCGCGCAGTTTTGAAAAACCCTCCCATTTTAATTTTGGATGAAGCAACTTCCTCTCTTGATACGGAAAGCGAAAAATTAGTGCAGGATGCCATCAATAATCTAATGAGCAACCGCACAAGCATTGTTATTGCGCACAGATTAAGTACGATCAGAAATGCGGACGAAATCATCGTGATGAAAAAAGGAAAGATCGTGGAACGCGGCGATCATAATTCCCTGCTGGAGCTGGGAGGATTTTATAAGAAATTGGTAACGATGCAGGAGGTAAGATAAAGCTGCGCGTTGAATACTTTGTGTTGAATACTT
>JBBSUB010000049.1:0-21311 GCA_038235345.1 Chitinophagales bacterium | reverse complement strand
ATGTTCTTTTTATAATAATCTATGGTAAAATCTACTTTTCCATCCAGGAAAGTGGCATCTAATCCGATATTGCTATTGATGTCTCTTTCCCATTTGGCATCCGGGTTTCCGATTTGTCCTGTCCGGAATCCTTGCTGAATACTATTATTAGTTCCGGCTATATCATAATAAGAAGCATTTTTATTACTGTTGTAAGTAAAATAACCATTGCCGGTATTTACGTTCAATTGATTTCCCATAACACCCCATCCGCCCCTGATTTTCAGATCTCTTATCCAGGAAATATCTTTCATGAAATTCTCTTCAGAAAGTCTCCATGCGGCAGTTACAGCAGGAAACACTCCGTATTGATTATTAACAAACTTGGAAGATCCATCTCTTCTGACAGTTGCACTTAATAAATAGCGGTTTTTATAGCTATAATCTAATCGGCCAAACTGTGACCACAAACCATCAGTTGAGCGGCTGCTGTAATTGGTAGGATTACCCGAACCAGTACTTAAATTAATATAGTCAGGATTAAAGGAGAAATAATCTGCAGTAGAGCCGCCCATTTCCCTGTAATTGTTATCGTAAGATTCTACCCCGGCCAAGAGTGACAGCGTATGATCTCCAAACGTTTTCCGATAATTTAAAGTATTTGTCCAGGTCCAGTTATACCCATAATAGGAGCTTTCGTTGTACTGATTTTTACTGGAATTTTCCACATTTTCATACGTGGGATACTGGAATGAATGATAGGTGCCTGCATAGCTTTCACCACCAAAACTGGTGCGGAAAGTCAGATCGGGTAAAAGGTCCGCTTCCCCATATACATTGGCAAAAAGCCGGTTATTAAGACCACTATTATTTCTTGTACGGTAAGCATTCGCCACAGGATTTTGGGCATTTCCCAACTGGCCGCCAAAAGTACCGGCAAAGTTACCCATGATATCACGCACTGGAATTAGAGGTTGTTCCCTGAAAGCCATACCTAAGAAACTTCCTTCTCCCGGCGTGATCCGGTTATTATCTGTAACAGAGTAGGCCAGGTTCTCTCCAATCCTGATTCTTTTAGATAAATTGAATTCCGTATTTACACGCATTGTATATCTTTTTAGATAAGTGTAAATCACTGAACCTTCCTGGTTAAAGTATTGCATGGATAAAAAATACTTTCCCTGGTCTCCCCCGCCACTTACAGTAACATCATGGTTTTGGATAGGGGCCGGTTTATTCACTGCATGGTACCAATCTGTACCTTCTTTATTTGCCTTAACGATCCGGTAAAAAGCCGATAATTGATTTCCGGTTGTATAATCCGGATTTACATTGTACCGGGAAGGGTCTACGGAAGCATCACCTTCTTTGGCGCCTGTTGGGTTAATATAATCCGGCAACACGGGTTTTGAACCTCCACCATATAATGCATCCGGGGTGGCGGAAGTTACCGGAGTACCGGAATTGGCCAGTGCATTGAATTTCAACTGAGCCATATCTTGCGGCGAAAGGATGTTCCAGATGTTTCCACTTTTGGGTTGCTGCGTACCATAATATCCATCATAAGTAACCTGCACCTTTCCACGCCCTTTTTTCGTAGTGACGATGATCACTCCGTTAGAGGCTCTTGATCCGTAAATGGAAGCAGCACCTGCATCCTTTAATACCTGTACAGAGGCTACGTCATTGGGATTAATAGTCGAAATGTTTTGGGTGGGCACTCCATCTATAATAAATAATGGTGTGTTGTTTCCGAATGTGTTGATTCCGCGAATCCGGATCTGGGGTTCTTCACCTGGTTGACCTGAGCTTAACACTGTAACGCCGGAAGCCTGACCCTGCAGTTGATTTGCTAATTGAGCAGTAGGTTGTTTGGTCATTTCATCTACATTTATGACCGAAACTGATCCCGTAATATCCTTTTTCAACTGGGAGGTATAGCCTGTTACGACAATTTCATTTAAGGAGCCGGATTGAATGTTTAATAAAATATCTCCTAAGGCGGTTTTGCCCGCAATGGGAAATTCTGTCGTTTCAAAACCGACTGAGCTAATAACAAGAACGCTTGCATTTGAAGGAACTTGCAGATTGAATAAACCTTCCTGGTTGGTGGAGGTTCCTGTTTTAGTTCCTTTAACGCCTACAGATGCACCCTGCACCGGGTCATTCGTTGCCTTGTTTATTACCCTGCCGGTAACATTTTTTTGAGCGATAACACTACTGCTTAGAAATACAAAGAGCAGTAATAAGCCCACAAGTAGTTTGCTGTTTTTGTGATTCATTTGTAATTGATTGATGGTTTAAAATTAGAAATATTTCTTGTTGGAAATGGAGGTATAAGCAGATGCTGATCAAAAGAAATTTTTAAAACCGCCCAACATTTTTTGGGGTATTGTTAACATATTAGACAATTGCAGTTATCTAAACGCTGCACGCACAATTAAATAAAGTTATTTTTTTTTGATTATTCTTTTAAAATACCTAAAACCTTTTTATTATGTAACTACTTTCTTCTTCCGATATGGAATAATTTACGTTATGTAAACGTTTACAATGGCGAGGGATTTGAATGGGCAAAGGAGCTAATAAATTTCTCAGAATAATTAACCTGCAATATGATTTACTTTTGAAATAAAAAAAATAAAAAAATGAGGGGAAAAATAAATTGGTCTCACCTATTTCTGGTGATGAATCTTTTTGTGTTATTAAGTATTGCCACTGGCGTGACAGCGCAATCTTTTCCTGATTTTAAAATCCGGACTACGAATGGGAAAGTGGTTTCGTCCGGGCAGATTTCAATTAATAAACCAACGATTATTATTGTTTTCTCCCCGGATTGCGGGCATTGCCAGGTGTTAATTGGCGGCATTTTTAAAAAGATAAATCATTTCAAAAACACACACATCATCATGGCTACGTTTGTGCAGCCAAAGGATATTATTACTTTTGAAAAAAAATACCAGACAGCTAAATATACTAATGTAACTGTTGGTACAGATGAGCCGGTATTTTTTCTTCAAAAATATTATCAATTAACCAATACTCCATTTACTGTTCTTTATGATAAAAACAGGAAATTAATCGCATCCTATAAAAGCGAACATATAACTGCTGACCTAATCAAGAGATTAGAAAAACTACATTAGTTTATCAAAAAATAGTTACTTTAACAAATAGGCTATGCAGCATAATGCTGAAATATTTAGTCAATGAAAAAAATTACTAACGATTAAAACTGCTAATTATGAACAAAACAAAACTGAGCCTGTTTATCCTTTCCTTATTCATGTTCAATCTATTATTTGCACAGGAAACCACCACGTCATCCATCCCGAACCAAACCAGCTTTTTTGCAGAATTAGGTGGGCCTGGGATACTGTTTTCTGCCAATATTGACCGGCGGTTTACAAAATCAAATTTAGGTGTGGGTGGAAGAATTGGAATAGGTTTCGTAACGGATGAGTTTGGTGATACCTACAATTATGAGCCAAAATCAATACTGACATTACCCGTTCAATTGAATTATATTTTTGGGAAACCGAATTCTGTCCATTCCTTTGAAGTGGGTGCCGGTGTTACGTTTACCGGAAAGAAAATTGACCTTTTTTCCTATAATGATACAAAATTTCAATCTGCTTTTGCAACAGCTTCTTTTATGTATAGAAGGCAACCGGCAGATGGAGGATTTTCCTGGCGTCTTGGATTTACTCCTATAATTTCCGGGAGTTATGTGCAACCTTCTGGTGGAGTAAGTATAGGTTATAACTTTTAGGATAAATGAAATTATAAGAAGGCTATACCTCAATATGGGTATGGCCTTTTTTTTACTCTTTTTTTTAAATATGATCCGCATCATATACCCAATTGACTTCTGTCAAGGAAAGACATTTGTTTGATACTATATTTGCAAAGTGAAATTCATTTTAGCCATAACCATTTTTACTGCCATGCTGGTTCAAACCTTCAGCAAGGCTTTTATAATAGCTGATTTTTATTTAAACAGGGATGCCATTTCGCAGGAACTTTGTGAAAACAAAGACAAACCTCAAATGAAATGTAAAGGTAATTGCGCCTTGAAAAAGGAACTGGAAAGAGAAAATAAAAAAGAAATTCCACAACAATTGCAGGAAGTAAAAACGTTTTTAAAAGGGGAACGTTTTTCGATCGAACCTACTATAGTCATCACCTCATCTAATTCCTTTGGTATCGTTTCTAACGATAACAGGATATTTAGAAACAGTATAGCTGTTTTCCGTCCTCCCATCGTATAAGTTTCTTCTGTTTTAATGCGTTTTACAGCTTGAGTTTTATAAACTCACGGTTAGAGTTACCCGTAAGTATACCAAACAATTACTGATATTATATTTAATCCTACACATCTGTGCATAGAAAGCTATGCGCAAACAACAAATTATACCAAATGAACAAGATAATTTTTGGCCTTTTGACCATGGCCATGCTATTTGTTTCCTGCAAAAAGGAAGACGTGAAACCTGAAGAGAAGCCTATTGAGAAAATAAAATTAGGTGAAGCAACCACCGCTAAAAATGAAAAAATGACTCTTTGGTCCGAAGCAGCCCTCACTACAGGTTTCCATAAATTATATCTCTCTGTTACAGATGCAAATAATAGAAATATTGCAAATGCTATAGTCAATTTTCAACCTTTAATGGATATGGGTACTATGATACACAGCAGCCCGGTTGAGCAGCCAGTGTATAAGACCGTATCAGGTTTTTATGAAGGAGCAGCCGTGTTTACAATGCCTTCAGGAATGCACACCTGGATGGTCAATGTGACAGTAAACGGAGAAATGAAAACCTTCAACGTAACGATTCCGGATGCTAAAACAAAAATTGTTGGCAGCTATGTTGGTACCGATGGAAATAAATATGTTTTAGCATTAGTCCCTCCAAAAAAATGGGATGCAGGAATGAATGACCTGGAGATTCTGGTCAATCAAAACCAAATGATGACTTTTCCGGCCATAAATGATTTTAAAATTGCTTTTTCGCCTGAAATGCCTTCCATGGGACATGGTTCTCCGAATAATGTGAACCCCGTGAATATTGGTAATGGACACTACAAAGGGAAGGTGAATTATACAATGACAGGCGATTGGAGATTGCATTTTAAAATTTCTAAAAATGATGTGGTAATCGTTGATGATGCAACGATTGATATTTTATTTTAAACCTTTTTGTCGATACACACGATTACCCGAAACAAAATGCACCGGCTAAAATGTGTATCGGCATTAATTATATTATTATGAAACATAGAATGAAAATTGGTTTTTTACTGATGTTTTTGCTACCTCTTATCGGCGTGGGACAAAGCGACAGCTTTGAAACAAGGAATGTATTACTGAAAGAAATTATTATTCAAAATGAAAAGAATTTAAATAATTCCAAGGAGAAAAAACAGCCGGCTGATCTGCAAACTTCCACAGATCAGATACTGGACGGGATCAACGGTGTATCCATGATCAAGCGGGGGAATTTTGCTCTTGAACCTACAATCCGCGGATTGAACGCGGGGCAAATAAATGTAACGATAGATGGTATGGCGATGTTTGGTGCCTGTACGGACAAGATGGATCCGGTAAGCTCTTATATTGAACCGAATAATTTGCAAAGTATCACAGTGAGTTATGGAGCAAATGATATGGCTTATGGAAGTTCAATTGGTGGCGGATTTGATTTTAAAATAAAACAACCCCGGCTGAATGCAATCAAGAAATGGAGCGGAATGGCCGGTGTGGGATATGAAACAAATGGCAATGCGCTGCAAACATTGGCAGCAGTGAATTACAGTACAAAAAAATTGGGCATCAATCTGAATGGCATCTTTCGGAATTCCCAAAATTATAAAGCAGCAAAAAGAGAAGAGATCAAATTCTCTCAATATAGTAAATGGAATGGCGGCCTTTCAGCGAAATACAAATTGAAGGAAAACCACTTCCTGCAATTTAATTACATCCAGGATGAAGGATATAATATTGGATATCCTGCACTGACAATGGATGTGGAATTTGCAAAAGCGAAAATCGGGTCCTTTTCTCATATATTTCATAGCAATACCGGGGCATTGCAGCATGTGGAAACAAAGGTTTATTATAATTATATTGACCATGCGATGGACGATACAAAACGTCCGAAAGAGCAGGTGCCGATGCACATGGATATGCCGGGCACATCACAGACATTTGGTTTTTATTCTGAAGCAGCATGGGCATTAGAGAATCATGATATCAAAATAAAGATAAACGGCTACCAGAATCAATTGCATGCAGAAATGACCATGTACCCGGTTAATGGAGCAGAAATGTATATGTTGACAATTCCCGATGCACAAAGAAAATTGATCGGGTTAAATATTTCTGACCGATATGCGATTAATAAGTATTTATCCCTTTTAATGGGCGGAAGAATTGATTTTACTTCTTCATCGATATTTAGCCAGGAAGGAGAAAAGATTCTTTCAGGTATGTTTAAAGGAGCGCTATCGAGGAACTCCATTTTATATAATGTGTTTTTAAATCCGGTGTACAAAGTGCAAAAGAATCTTTCGGTTTATGCGAATATTGCTCGTGCGATGCGCCAGGGAACTTTGCAGGAAATGTATGGGTTTTATTTATTTAACCGCCTGGATGGATATGATTATATCGGGAACCCGGATATCAAAAATGAAACTTCCTGGAATGCTGCTCTTGGATCGATCTACCAAAATGAGGTTGTAAAAATTGAACTTCAGGCATATAGTTATTTTATGAAAAATTATATAGCAGGCGTTCAAAAACCTGGATATAGCGTCATGACAATTGGGGCAAACGGCGTAAAACAATTTTCTAATTTACCATCAGCTATTCTTTCCGGTGTAGAAGCTTCCGGAGAATTTAAGATCAGTCCAACAGTTAGTTTTGTATCCACAAATTCTTTCAATTATGGAAAGGACAATGAAGGTGGTGCCTTACCAATGATCGCCCCGTTTAAAACGGTTAATCAGTTGGCTTATAAAGGAGAAAAAATATCTTTAGGAATTACAGGTCTTGTTTCTGCTGCCCAAAAACATGTCAATACAGAGAAATACGGGGAAACAACAACTCCGGCTTTTGGCATTATTAATCTGAAAGCAGGAAAGGATTTTAAGTTGATAACAACTACCCTGTCTTTGAATGCCGGCGTTGACAATTTATTGGATACCTATTATATGGAGCACCTGGATATTATGAAAATCCCGCGGATGGGGAGGAATTTCGTTGTTCATGCGACGGTGTATTTTTAGGTGTCAGGTTTCAGGTGTTAGGTTTCAGGTTTCAGGTTTCAGGTATCAGGTATCAGGTATCAGGAATCAGGATGAATGCCTCCGGTGTTGAATAGCTTCGATGCTGAATAATACGTGTTAAATTTAGAACTACAAACTATAAACTGTTTTTTTCGCGATTACGAAACATGGAAAAATGTCTATAGCTTAACATCCATAAGGGTAAGATGTCCGTTATTCTTTGTAGATTTGCCGTTCAATTTTTTTAATATGATTAAGACAGGAAATCCGGTAATAAGTATCTATACAGAAATGACTCCAAATCCGGAATCAATGAAATTTGTGGCAAATAAATTATTGTATCCGGGTAAAAGTGTTGATTTTCAGGATGAAGAAAGTGCGGCGGCCTCACCTTTGGCGATGCAGTTTTTTGCTTTTCCATTTGTGAAATCTGTTTTTATAGCAAGTAATTTTGTGACATTGACGAAAACAGATGAAACCGAAAATTGGCAGGATGTGATTCCTTCCGTACGTCAGTTTTTGAAAGAATACCTGGAAGAAGGAAATATTATCATCAATGAAGAGCAACTTGCTACCCGCAAAACGGTCAGTAGCAATACCGTTCACGCGGACGATGATGATGTGGTAAAACGCATTAAAGAATTACTTGAAAATTACGTAAAACCAGCCGTAGAAATGGATGGTGGCGCTATCCAGTTTGTAAGCTATCATGAAGGCATTGTAAACTTAAAAATGCAGGGAAGCTGTAGCGGATGTCCTTCTTCCATGATCACTTTGAAAGCAGGTATCGAAGGAATGATGAAAAGAATGATCCCTGAAGTAAGGGAAGTAGTTGCAGAATCTTAAATACTTCAAAATAAGTTATAAAAAAAAAGGACGTATTTATTGCGTCCTTTTTTTATGCTCAACATTTACTGATTTGAAAATTCTTATTGACTTTTTTCCTTAAAAAATATACATCATTTGCACCTTTACTTCCGTTTTTGAATTCCCCTTTATTTCATCCAGTCCGCTCCCTATTTTTTCTTTTTCGGGATAAATGGTTCGGGCAAGTCTGCACCAAACAGAGAGTTTCCTTGTGAGGTCATATTTCAGATTGACATAGTAACGATAGCCTTTATCGAAAAATACCGGAATTGAATATCCATATAATACATCATTTTCAAAAGCGTACAACCGGCTATTATAACCATCCGTTTCAAAATATGAAAGCCGGATATTTCCGGAGAAAGCATTCAAAAGAGGTTTAAATATCACATCAGCATAAATAAGAAACCCATTCTCCGGCGCATCTCCTTTTTTATCAAACCAGGCAAGCTCGACTCTGGAACGGAAAGTGAAGGTTGAATTTAGTTTATACGAAAATTGGGTACGCAAACCTTGCTTCTTTTTACCAACAACCGGATTTAAAGGATGGCTATATGGATTGTAATTAATTGGTTTTGTTTCTGTGCGATACCTGGTATAAATCTCCACTTGACGGGTTGGTTTATAAATGAGCTGAATCATGTAATCTGCACCCGAACCGGGCGCATCTGTTCTATATTTTAGCCACGGAAAATGATAAAAATCCGCATAAGCATTTATGCGTAAATGATCTGTTGGGGTTATGGTCAGGCCTGTGTAAAATCCGCTTTCATTATTAGGTCGGGTGCTTTCCGTAAAAGCACTGGAATATAAAGATTGATAGCCCCTGGAAATATTTCTGTACAGAAAACTCATATCCACCCGTGAATTGGTGCTTATTGCCAGGCCATTTATGAAGGCAGTGTTGTTGTTATTGTCTGTGGCAACTTCTCCAAAAAGATGCATATTTTTCAAAGTAAAGCTATAATCTACACTATAATTACCCAGTTTTTTACCCGACAACGCATACTTATTATATTCCACATCCTGTTTTATAATGGGATATTCAAAAGTGTAATTCACAGCGTTTGCTCCTATATGAAAACGTTCATTTGTAAATTTTAAATTCGCACCTAAAGTGAATTGACCCTGCGCGTTTTTTCCGGCTATTTCATTGGCTGTCCGGTGGAAACCGGATAATTGTAAAGAAGAAATATAGTCTTCAAAATTGAGGGTGTCAATATTTAAATTTCCATCCAGTTTTCTGTAACTGACCAGTGCTGTTGCTTCCCAATTATTTTTTGCAAGGGTAATTGCTCCCCCACGATGAAATTCTATTTCTCCTGCAGAATTATAGGGGCGAACGGTTTCAGATTGACGTTTGATATTTAAAATTTCCGCTCCTTTATTAAAAGAAAGACTTTGCCAGGAGATAAGGCCCTGCCCGAGGTTCAATGAAAAATCTCCTAAGGCAAGTGATTTGATGATACCGATGTTTTTTACAAAAAAATGAACGGAATAGTAATCGAAACCGTGCGGCTGCGCTCCTTTAAAAAATTGTTCGCCTGCATCCTTTTCGGCGGTTATCCCATATTGGAGGGTGTTTTTGTATTTGTATTTATAGCGGACTAAAATTTTCTGCGGACTGCCGGGATAATAATTTTTAGCTATACTGCTATCCAATAAGTATCCTTTTGATTTTTCCATCACTTGCGTACCTCTTACAAGCACCATGTGATCACCACCTTTGAGACGTGAAGAAAGGGAACCCACTACGTCTGCTTTTTCTGAAACAGTAATATATGGAAGGATTTTTTTAATGGTGAAGATATCCCACCCGGGGATAGCCTGTATTTCATAAATGTGTAAAAAGTTTCCAAATGCTTTTCTATAGAGCATTAAATTTCTTATTTGAATGGGGCTCAATAAGTATAACTGTTGCAGTAATCCTTCCTTCGCGTAATTCAAATTGATCGGTTGCCGGATAAAATGAAACAAATCCTGCAAATAGGAATCATCTTCGGTAACAGCATCTTCATTTGCTTCTGTCAGGTTTTCCAATTGTTCTTCTATGGTAGTTGGTGGCTCCGTTTTTACAGGCGGCGGAATTTTTTCCTGTGCAGTTACTATGGAATAGCATGTTCCGGTAAAAATAAAAATTAAAATTGCGCAGGTTTTTGAGAACTTATTGGCCATTGGTTTCACCAGATTTAAAATGAACAATGAGCATCAAACCCGGACTTAACCCGAGTTGTGGATGGTAACTTGCGCTAACATCCAGTCTCAGGTTATTCCAGCTTACACCTGCGCCGGCATAAGGGGCTTCGTTTTCAGAAGAAATACCCATCCGGGCAAAAAATTGACGGGCAAAATTGTATTGAACTCCCGCGTTTACATTTACCGGAAAATCTTCCTGCTTCACGATTTCAGCACTTATAATAAAATTCTCACCGGCCTCATAACCAATACCAAATTTATACATTGACCCAAGTTTTTCATTATTCGTTTTGGATAATTTTCCACCTACAGGATTATAAAAATGAATACCTACATGGAGTTGATCGGTTAGATGTGCAATAGCGCCGGCTTCAAAATTTATCGCGTCTGAATTTTGATATGCTGGAATTCTGAAGGAATAGTAATTAAACTTTATCCCGATATCCAGTTTCGAACCGAGGCTTCGGGCATAGGCCAGTCCCAATTGCGATTCATTATAATTTTTGTATCCAAAATAGTCAGCCTGAATGGCAAAATTTCCCTGCTCTGTAGGAAGTGCAAAAATGGATGAATACATATCTGTAACTCCCAGGAGAAATCTTCTTTCACCATAAAAACCTAAAACAGGATTTTTTATACGGGCTAAGGCAGCTTGGTTTGAAGTCACTGAAAATGCATCAACATGCTGGACACTATAGGCTCCCAAACCTAAATAAGACGCCGCGATTGGTTTACGGATGGACTGGCCAAAAATAATAACCGCTGAAAATATAAAGCAAGTAAAAAAAATGATTTTTTTCAAAGCGGTAGTTATTATTCTGAATAAATATATAATATTTTATCTAAATTACCTTAACAAAATAAAAACGGGAATATGCCCCTACAAAGTTTAATTTTGCGCCATGCAATTATTAGATGGAAGAGTGGTTTCAGCGGCCATTCAGGAAGATTTAAAACAAAAAATCAGTTCTTTGGAGAATAGGCAGAAGGTTCCGCACCTGGCAGCAATATTGGTAGGGAATGATCCTGCCAGTGAGACCTACGTTAATTCCAAGGTGAAGAATTGTAGAGAAACAGGCATTACGTCTTCTTTATTCAGGTTGGATGAGTCAACAACAGAGAAAGAACTGCTGGACAAAATAGAAGAATTAAATCAGCAATCAGATATCAATGGTATTTTGGTGCAACTGCCCTTACCAAAACATATTTCAGAGCAAAATGTGATCAATGCAATTTCTCCTCTGAAAGATGTGGATGGTTTTCACCCGGTGAATGTGGGCAATATGGTCCTGGGTTTTCCCGGCTTTATTTCCGCGACTCCATTGGGGATAATGATGATGCTGAGACATTATAAAATAGAAACAAGTGGCAAGAATGTGGTGGTGATTGGCAGAAGCAATATTGTCGGCACGCCTATAAGTTTATTGCTCAGCAGAAATAACGAACAGGGAAATGCAACGGTAACGCTTTGTCATTCCAGGACAAAAAATTTAAAAGAGATCTGTAAAGAAGCGGATATTATTGTCGCGGCTATAGGAAGAACAAAATTTGTAACAGAAGATATGGTGAAACAAGGTGCCGTTGTGATTGATGTGGGCATTAACCGGGTGGAAGATTCATCAAAGAAAAGCGGCTATGCCTTAAAAGGAGATGTGGATTTTGAAAATGTCGCGCCAAAAACAAGTTATATAACCCCCGTGCCCGGAGGAGTTGGGTTAATGACTATCGCGGCATTATTAAGCAATACGTTTGATGCGTTCGAAAGGCAGAGTTTGTAGTTTGAAGTTTATAGTTTGTAGTTCGGAGTTCAAAGTTCATTAATTCAAACGCAAAGCATTCAACGCCGAAGGCATTCAACAATATTCAACACGAAGTATTCAACCTAAAACCATCCACCTTGTCTTTATCCACCGCCTTACCAATCATGGAAACCTTCTACACCTTGCAGGGAGAAGGAAAACATACCGGAAAGGCAGCCTATTTTATCAGGCTTGCCGGTTGTGATGTAGGCTGTGTGTGGTGCGATGTAAAAGAAAGCTGGGATAAAGATTTGCATCCGGAGAAGGAAGTAAAAGACATCGTGGACGGAGCTTTACAATACCCCGGAAGGTTAGCGGTCATTACAGGTGGCGAACCAACTTTGTACAACCTGGAGGAATTGACGCATTCCCTACACGCGGAAGGTTTTCAAACAAATATTGAAACCTCCGGTTCCAGTCCGCTCACCGGAGAATGGGATTGGATATGCCTTTCACCCAAAAAATTTAAAGCTCCGTTGCCCGGAATTTTGCCTTTGGCAAATGAATTAAAGATCATTATTTTTAATAAATCCGATTTTGATTGGGCAGAAAAATATGCAGCATTGGTATCACCGGAATGCAAATTGTATCTGCAGGCAGAATGGGATAAAACCAATGTAGTGACGCCGCTCATTGTTGATTATATTAAGGCGCATCCACAATGGCAATTATCTACGCAGGTGCATAAGTATATTGATGTACCGTGATAGGTATTAGGTGTTAGGTTTCAGGTGTTAGGTCAATATCCCCGGATTTCTTATGGCTCACGGCTTTTAGCTCATAGCCACAACCTACCACCTCTATTAACACCTCCTTAAATAAAAGAGGTATCAGGTGTTAGGTCAATATCCCCGGATTTCTTATGGCTCATGGCTTTTAGCTCATAGCCACAACCTACCACCTACCACCTCTATTAACACCTCCTTAAATAAAAGCATCAGAAATTCGTTCTATTTTTATCCAAATGAATTTCATGCGTAAACTACTTCTACTAATATTAGTTATTCCTTGTTTTTTACAGGCAGGTGCTCAATGGTATGATCCTGAAAAAGTGAACCATAAAGCCAATACCATTTATAACCTGGCAATTAATAAGGCTCAGAATAATGAATATGTTGCGGCGCTTAAAATGATCCGGGAGGCATTGAAAATAGAACCGCGTTTTGTAGATGCTTATTTATCCACGGCTGGTATTTATGCTAATATGAAGGATTATAAATCCTCTGCTACAAACTTTGAAAAGGCTTTTGAACTGGATCCCGTTTATAGTAATTATTATTTATTACCCTATTCAATTTCCCTGGCAGGAGATGGGAGATTTAAAGAATCTCTAAAGGCTGTGGAGACCTTTTTAACCATACCAAGTCTTAATGAAAGAAGTAAGAAGGCAGGAGAGTTCAGGAAAAAAACGTATGAATTTGCTATAAATTACGCGGATAAACAGGATGATAAAGCCTATATTTTTAAACCCATAAATATGGGGGACAGCATTAATACGTTTAACCTGGAATATTTTCCTTCCCTGACAATAGATGGGAAAAAATTAATTTTTACAAAAAGGATTGGCAACAACGAGGATTTTTATGAGAGTGATCTCATTGATGGAGTTTGGAGCAAAGCTGTTCCATTATCCGGGAACATCAATTCTCCGAATTATAATGAAGGTGCCCAAAATATTTCCCAGGATGGAAAATGGCTAATATTTACAGGATGTAATTTTCCAAAGGGTTTAGGAAGTTGCGATTTATATATTTCTTACCTGACAAAAAAGGGATGGACAGAACCTCAGAATCTGGGGCCAAATATCAATTCAGAATTTTGGGAATCAACTCCTTCTTTATCACCGGATAAAAGAGACCTTTATTTCAGCAGCAGTGTGCCCGGAGGATTTGGCGGGAAAGATATTTGGGTAAGTCATCGTGATGATAAAGGGAAATGGGGTATTCCCTATAATTTGGGACCTGAAATAAATACGGCTGGAGATGAAAGTACTCCATTCATTCATGCTGATAATCAAACCTTGTATTTTAATTCCACAGGACTTCCCGGATACAGCGAAAAACCGGATTTATTTGTCACGAAAAAATTACCTGAGGGAAAATGGAGCACACCAAAAAATCTTGGATATCCTATTAATACCATAGACGATGAAGGATCATTAGTAGTGGCGGCGGATGGTAAAACGGCTTATTATTCCAGTGATAGAAGCGATACGAGGGGCGGGCTTGACATTTATACCTTTGAATTACGAAAAGATATCCGGCCGCTGAAAACTCTTTGGGTAAAAGGTCAGGTGTATGATGCCAAAACAAAAAATGGATTGCCTTCTACCATTGAATTGACGGATGTAAATTCTAACGAGGTGATCAGCAGATTGCAAACAGATGAGGATGGGAATTATTTGGTAACCATTCCAGTAGAAAGAGATTATGCCTTTAATGTAAAGCGCAAAGGGTATTTATTATATTCAGAGAATTATCATATTTCGAAGGATATTGATTCTGCCTTCGTTGCCGACATTCCATTACAGCCAATAGAATCCAAAGCGATGGTCGTCTTAAAAAATGTCTTTTTCGGCACGAATGAAACGGCTCTCAAACCCGAATCGATTGTAGAATTAGATCAGGTGGTTTCTTTATTAAAGGATAATCCGGCAGTGAAAATTCTGATCACAGGCCATACAGACAATGTTGGAAAACAGGAAGATAATTTAAAACTATCTACAGGCCGTGCCTTGTCTGTGGTTAATTACCTGGTGAGCAAAGGCGTTTCCAAAGATCGTCTTGCACATAAGGGATTCGGTGCTTCTAAACCAATTGCAAGCAATGATACAGAAGAAGGAAGAGCTAAAAACAGGCGGACAGAATTGGAGGTACAGTAGCTGTAAGCTGTGAGCCATAAGCTTCGAGCCATGCTTAGAGTCATCCTCAAAGAGCTATGAAGAACTGAGCCTTAGCCATTAGTTTTGAGCTATGAACATTCAATTGATTGCAAATTTTCAGCCCTTAGGTGAGGTGAAAACAATTATTCTTGATTGAATTATTCAAATCAAATAAATTAAAAACCTTCACATAATTCACAGCGATCTTTGAATTATGTGAAGGTTTTGTACCTCAAAGCTCAAAGCTGATTGCTACTTGCTGATAGCTATAGCTAACACCTGATACCTAACACCTAGTAATCATAATTCCTGCTAGCAGAATTCCATCTAAGTCCAATCGATAACATATTCACAGGATCCAAAGCGGTTTGTTTTCTGTACAAATAATTCGCTTCCAGGAAAAGGTTTTCTCTGAACTCATAACCCACACGGAAGTTCGCATTCAGCACTTTTATTTTATCTCCTCCTCCTACATAATACCCGTAATTTTTTGTGCGTGTTTTATATAATTCAAATGGATTGCCGCCAAAATTCTCTCCATTCAGATCTAGTCCTTTCATGTAATAAATCCCTCTGAAATCTACGTGCAATTTTGGAATTGGCTGGTATTTCAGGATACCGATAAATTCCTGGAAATTGGAACCCAGTGGATGTGCAAGAAATTGGTTGTAATGAGTATAGTTAGCTGTAGAATCGTAATGAGAATAGGTGAAAGGTCGTACCATATTGGTTTCTACCTGCAGGTCAAGATTGTCAATCTTAAATGCATCCACGTATTTCAAACCTAATTGGTATCCGTATTTATTTGCCCAATAACCGGTTTTTTTGAGGAGCTCATTTGCCTGGAATTCATCTAAAAGAAGTTGTCCGTACACCTGGAATGATTTGGCGAAATTCGCTTTAAAGTCCAGGCCTGCAACTGCATTATCCGGGCTTCCGATAAAACCTTCTACATGTCTTAAAAAGATGATTGGATTAAGATATTGAAAATCAAATCGGTTTTCTCTTCCAAAAACAATTCCTTCAAACAAACCTACATTTAACCAAGGCGTAACATCCATGCTTAAATGATGCATGGCTGCATATTTCCTGTCGAGTAAAACATCCCCTGTTTTTTTGAACTGAGGCATTAATTCCATGAAAAGATTCTCATAATTCAATTTCCAGATCTTTGTATTTAATTTCAAAAATAAGTAATCTGCTCCTGCATTATCCAGGAACAAGCTCCTGTATCCGTTTCCAATAAAATTCTTATCATACCCAAAAGCAACATCAACATATTTCGTAACATTAAATGTCAGGTATCCATTTCCTTGAAAATAATCGTAGCCGCCATTTTTAAACTGCTTGTAAAATCCTGCTCCGGGTAGCCCTCTGTATTCCGTTACACGGTTAGTAAAAAATCCCGGGCCACGTTCCTGGTTATCTGTAATGCTGGTAGAAAATCCAATTTTATTTGCAATTCTTCCCCTGGCTGTAATTCCTCGTTTGTTATAATACAGTGTTTGATCATTGCCGGATTCTGTACCAACCTGAAGATTGAGAATGGGATTTACTGCAAGAAAAAAATCCTTTACATTCACCTCTAGCAAGTTTGGTTTTGTAGTGTAAAAGCTTTTAAGGATAGGCTTTTTGCTCAAAAAACTTTCTTTTGAGCCGGTTACCCATTCTGAATTGTTCATGTAGAGAGAGTTCAGATTATATTCATCCACCGCCGTAAGACCAATACTTTGCAGGCGATTAACGCTGTCAATAAATTCTGCCTGGCGTACCAAAGACCTTCTGCTAAAAGGTTTTAAGGTAGAAAAAATAAGATCAGTATTTTTACCGTATTTTATTTCCAGCCGGTCTGTTAAATGATATTCTTTGGCATCCACCGGAAGAAAGGTGGTTTGCGCAGAAAGATTATGGTAAAAAAATAGTACCATAAGAAACGTTAGTCTTTTAATAATTTTCATCGGGTTGGGTATTAATTATTTAATTTCAAGTTATGCAAAACTATCTTTTTAAACAGACATTTGTAGTCAATGAGAATAATATTGATGTAAAGGATGTATTCATTAAGAACGGGCGAATAGAACGGATCGATAATTCGATCGATGTTAAAGGCAAAGTAAGCGAAATTTCTGGTGTAGGAAAACATCTTTTACCCGGCGCGATAGATGACCAGGTGCATTTTCGTGAACCGGGATTAACACACAAAGCAACTATTTATACAGAAAGCAAAGCCGCTGTGGCCGGAGGAGTTACTTCTTTTATGGAAATGCCGAATACCGTTCCTAATGCGCTCACCTTAGAATTGTTGGAAGATAAATACGCCATTGGCAGAAATACTTCCCTGGCGAATTATTCCTTTTTTATGGGGGCGAGCAATACAAATGCTGAAGAGCTTTTGAAAACGAACCAACACAAAAAGGATATTTGCGGCGTAAAAATATTTATGGGAAGCAGTACCGGAAATATGCTGGTAGATAATGAAAAGGCACTGAATCGGATTTTCAAGGATAGCGAATTGCTCATCGCTACGCATTGCGAAGATGAAAAAATCATTAAAGATAATTATGCAAGAATCAAAGCGGGAAAACCTGTTTTAGCTCCTTCTGATCATCCCTTGATCAGGGATGCGAATGGATGTTTTACCTCATCTTCCTTTGCTGTTTCTCTTGCAAAGAAATACAATAGCCGTCTGCATATTTTACATATTTCCACGGCAAAAGAACTGGAACTTTTCACAAATGCAATTCCTTTAAAAGAGAAACGGATCACAGCGGAAGTTTGTGTTCATCACCTTCATTTCACAGCAGATGATTACGATCAATTGGGTTATTTAATAAAATGTAATCCTGCTATAAAAGCACCGGAAAATAAGGAAGAATTATGGAAGGCGTTATTAGATGACCGTTTGGATCTGATCGCCACAGATCATGCGCCACATACCATGGAGGAGAAACAACCTCCTTATGAGCATGCGCATGCGGGATTACCTTTAGTGCAGCATTCACTTCTATTGATGCTGAAATATTATAAAGAAGGTAAAATTTCCCTGGAAAAGATAGTGGAAAAAATGAGTCATGCTGTAGCTGATTGCTTTAAGATCGGGAATCGGGGCTATATACGGGAAGGCTATTTCGCGGATCTGGTGCTTGTGGATCTAAATAGAAAAACATCCGTTACCAAAGAAAATATTTTATACAAATGTGGCTGGAGCCCGTTGGAAGGAACAATTTTTCCTGCGGCTATCGAACAAACATTTATAAACGGGAATTGTGTTTATAAAATAGATGATTATGGAAATATTACCTGGGATGAATCTCTTAAGGGTGACCGGTTACGTTTTGTGTCTTAAAAGATAGGGAAGAATTTTTGTGTCATTTTATTAATTTGAATAGTTTATGGAAATCGACAAGACAACACTTACGGATCTTTCAATTTTTAATTCAGAGGAGGAATTTTCTGTTTTCGATAAATTAAATTTAACCAAAACAACCGGTGGAAGAGAAAGGCTGAGGAAATATTTTATGGATTCGTTGCCCAATATTGGTGCTATCCAAAATGTTCAAAATACGCTTAAACTCATTCTCTCTAATGAATTGGAATGGCCCGTGCAAATCAGCAATGGTTCCATTATGATGATCCATAAATTTTATGAAAGCGGTGTGGATAGCCCGCCTGCAAGGCCAACTCTTGCCACGGCTCATTATTATAAACTTTTTCACCCCGCAGATTTCTCTTTGATCAAATATTCTATTGGGCATGCGTTTAATTTTTTAAAGGGCATGCAGCAAATGGTGTTTATTTTTTTGGATGCGGATACCCCCGAAAATTTAAAGGTGATTTTAACCAAGGCAAAAACTCTTTTAAACAAATCTTCCCTGGAAATTATCCATAAGAAAGAAAAAGGCAGCGAACTGATTATTACAGAATTGTTGTCATTGGCTCATTTTCTTGTATATCATTACAAGCAACAACTTTTTCAACTGATCGAACTCTATTTCCATTTAGACGCCTGGTATGGAATGGCAATGTCGGTCAAAAAATACAATCTCACTTTCCCTGTTTTTAATCATTCAGAAGAGCCGGTATTGAAGGCAGATAAATTATACCATATCCTATTGGAAAATCCAATTGCCTATGATGTGGAACTGAACAAGAACAATAGTTTCATATTTCTGACCGGTGCAAATATGGCTGGTAAAAGCACTTTCATCAAAGCAGTTGGAACATCCGTTTTCCTGGCACATATTGGCATGGGTGTACCGGCATTTTCCATGGAACTCTCTGTTTTTGAAGGTTTGCTGAGTAATATCAATGTGCAGGACAATATCGTGAAGGGTGAAAGCTTTTTTTATAATGAAGTGCAACGGATAAAAAATACCATTTTAAAAATTACTGATGGTCGGAAATGGCTGATCCTGATAGATGAATTATTTAAAGGAACAAATGTGCAGGATGCCATGAAATGCAGTACAGTGGTGATTGAAGGTCTGATCAAAATAAAACATTCCTTGTTTATTTTATCCACGCATTTATACGAAATAGGAGATGACCTCAAAAAATATCAAAATATCGATTTTAAGTATTTTGAGACCAATGTAAGTAATGGTCATCTCCATTTCAGTTACCAATTAAAAGATGGCGTCAGCAATGACCGGTTGGGTTATTTGATATTGGAACGTGAGGGAGTAATTGATTTGCTGGATAGCCTTTAAAACACCGGAAATGATTATATCAAAAACCTGATTCTTTTTTGACTTTTTTGTCGACATCAATGCAGGCTTTCTTCTGGAATTTAGAAGTTTGAATCCGGTGCCCTGTAATATGCTTTCAACTTCTGGAAAATTTTTGCAAAACTTCTCTATTTTCTCCTGGTATAAATTCCAATACTTTTTTCCTTTTCAGCCTTTCATCTTTTTGATGAATATTTTCACTAATTTCAGCATATGTTAGTGAAAACCTTTGGTAGTGCTGTTTATGGAGTAGAAGCCATTACAATAACCGTTGAGGTGAATGTAAGTAGCGGAAAATTTACCTCTATCGTGGGGTTGGCAGATAATGCAGTGAAGGAAAGTATGGAGCGGATGGAAAGCGCTATCAAGGCAAATGGGTATCATTTTCCAAGGACAAGAGTAGTCGTAAATCTGGCCCCGGCGGATATTCGGAAAAGCGGAACTGCATTTGACCTGCCCATCGCTCTCGGTACCTTAGGTGCAAGTGAGCAATTGGAAAACGCAGAAAAATTGGCCGATTACCTAATTATGGGAGAGTTAAGCCTGGATGGAACCGTCCGGCCCATAAAAGGAGCTCTTCCAATAGCCATACAAGCCAGGAAAGAAAATTTTAAGGGCATCATTCTGCCGAAGGAAAATGCACGGGAAGCTGCAATGGTCAATAACTTAAAGGTCTATGGAGTTGGACATATCAGTGAGGTGATCGATTTTTTTATTGATGAAAATTCCCTTCAGCCAACAATAGTAAATACGCGGGAAGAATTTGCTCATGCACAAAGTGATTTTGATATAGATTTCTGTGATGTGAAAGGTCAGGAAAATATAAAACGTGCCCTGGAAATAGCTGCGGCCGGTGGACACAATGCAATCTTAATTGGACCGCCCGGTGCAGGAAAAACAATGCTTGCAAAAAGATTGCCGACCATACTTCCTCCTTTAAGTTTATTGGAAGCCCTGGAAACAACTAAGATCCATAGCGTAGCAGGAAAACTTCCGGAAAATGCCACGCTTATTTCCAAACGGCCATTCCGTTCACCGCATCATACCATTTCTGATGTAGCCCTTGTTGGAGGTGGCACCATGCCTCAACCCGGAGAAATTTCTTTGGCGCATAATGGTGTTTTGTTTTTAGATGAATTGCCGGAATTTAAGAGAACGGTTCTGGAAGTGATGCGGCAACCAATGGAAGAAAGGCGCGTAACCATTTCAAGAGCAAAAGTAGCCTTGGATTTTCCTTCCAGTTTTATGCTGATTGCCTCTATGAATCCCTGTCCTTGCGGCTACTATAATCATCCGGAAAAGGAATGTACTTGTCCGCCGGGAGCAGTACAGAAATATTTAAATAAAATTTCCGGCCCGTTACTGGATCGCATCGATCTGCATGTAGAAGTAACGCCTGTTGCTTTTAGTGAGCTTTCCTCCACAAAGGAATACGAAAAAAGTGAAAGCATCCGGGAACGTGTTATCAAAGCAAGAGAAATACAAAGTGAGAGATACAAAGATAATCCGGGTGTTTATGGTAATGCTCAAATGAGCAGCAAAACGCTAAAAGAAATTTGTGTGATCAGCCAGGTT
>JBBSUB010000048.1:0-21838 GCA_038235345.1 Chitinophagales bacterium | reverse complement strand
TGATCTATTAAAACCTCCCAATACTAAAAATCTAGTCTGAAATAAACTTTTTGCTTTTTGAATCGCCGGCAGGACAGGTCACGACCTGTCCCTACAAAAACTTCCGCGGATTAGACGGAAATTTTTGGATATAATTCGAATGAGAAATAATTTTAAACACGAATTATAGGCACAAATTACACGAATGTAAAATAGTTTTAAACACGAATTTTGAGCAAAAAACTTCCCCTATTGGGATGTTTAAAAAATGTGATAGTAGAGAAGATCGCGATCTGCCTACAACCTACAACCTACAACCTATAACCTGAAACCTTTGACTTTGTTACATTGTAGCCCAGCTTTTTCATTTCATTTTTTATGACATCTTCCGTGGCTCCGGGGTTTAGGTTATACTCCATTACATAGCAGGGTACTTTTGACCATTGTACTCTGGCGTTGTTTTCCTGAAGGATTGTGCTTTTGAAGTAAAGACTACAAAAAGAAAAGCGGTTAGGATTACAATTGATCTCAAGTGTGTTGATTTTAGATATACCGGAGGTATACCGATGAAAAATGAATGCAGGAATTCGTTTTCATGAGGTGGAAATATGGGGAGATTAATAGGATAATAACTTTGTAATCATTTCATGCAATCTTGATTTTGCTAAGAAGTTTTTTTCAAGATCCATATTAAACGGAATCGGCGTATCGAGTGATGCACAGCGCATTATCGGTGCATCTAAATATTCAAAACAATTTTGCGCGATCCAGGCAGCCAGTTCGCCGCCAATACCGCCGGTCAAGGTGTCTTCATGCAGGATCAATACTTTTCCGGTATTATTTACCGAGGTACGGATTGCTTTATAATCCAGGGGCAACAGGGTTCTGAGATCTAAAATATCCATGGATATTTCCGGGTGCTGTTTTGAATATTCTGTCGCCCAGATCACGCCCATGCCATAGGTGATAATGCTTACATCTGAACCGGTTTGAACAATGCGGGCTTTCCCGATTTCCGTTTCGTAATATTCAGCCGGCACCTCGCCGGAGATACTTCTGTACAATAATTTATGCTCAAAGAACATCACAGGATTTGGATCATTAATGGCAGCATTTAATAAACCTTTTGCATCTTCAGGTGTGGAAGGATAAACTACTTTTAGCCCGGGTGTATGCACAAACCAGGCTTCATTGCTTTGACTGTGAAACGGTCCCGCGCCAACACCTGCGCCGGTCGGCATCCTGATGACCACATCTGCATTTTGCCCCCATCTGTAGTGGATCTTTGCCAGGTTATTAATGATCTGATTGAAACCTACAGTAACAAAATCTGCGAACTGCATTTCCATCACACTCTTAAATCCTTCCAGACTTAAGCCCAGGCTTGCGCCCACGATGGCGCTTTCGCATAAAGGAGTATTTCGTACTCTTTCTTTGCCGAATTTCTCTACCAGGCCTTCTGTAATTTTAAATGCTCCTCCATATTCCGCGATATCCTGGCCCATTAAAATGAGGTTGGAATGTTTTTGCATGGATTGATTGAGCCCTTCTTTTATAGCATCCAGGAAACGGATTTCCGGTTCACGTTCTACCGCTTCTACGTCTTCACCTGAGCCTGTAAAAGTAAGAGGAGCATAGACATCATTCATTTCCCGTTTGGTAATTTCGGCAGCACTTAAAGCAGGTGATTTTTGGAAGGATTCACCTAAAGGACTGTTCCTGATAGCATTTTCTATCTGTTCTTTGAATTCTTTTTTTATATCGGCAAATTCTTCATTGGAAAAAATTTCTTCTTCCGAGAGAAAGCGCTCATAATTTTTGATCGGATCTTTCTCAATCCACTCTTCAAACAATTCTTTTGGTACGTATTTTACGCCGCTCGCTTCCTCGTGACCGCGCATCCGGAAGGTCATGCATTCAATCAAATAGGGTTTTTGATTTTCAATGCAATATTCCCGCACACCTTTGATCGTTTCATAAACGGTCAGAATATTGTTCCCATCAATCTTTATTCCTTCCATACCGTAGCCTTTGGCTTTATCTACCAGGCTTTCGCAATGATATTGTTCACTTACTGGTGTGCTTAATCCATACCCGTTATTTTCTATTATAAAAATGATGGGCAGACCCCACACAGCCGCCACATTCAAAGCTTCATGAAACTCACCCTGGCTGGTACCGCCATCTCCACAGAATGTCAGGGAAATTTTAGGTTCTTTTTTTAATTTATAGGCTAAGGCAGCTCCATCAGCCACCGACATTTGCGGCCCCAGATGGGAGATCATTCCGCAAATAAAATGTTCTTTATTGCCAAAGTGAAAACTACGCTCCCGTCCTTTACTGTAGCCCGATTCATCTCCCTGCCATTGGGTAATTAAATCTTTTAAGGGCATGTCGCGCGCTGTAAAAACGCCCAGGTTCCGGTGCAGAGGCATGATCCATTCATCCTCTTGCAACGCATATGTAGCACCAACAGAAATGGCTTCCTGGCCTATGCCACTAAACCATTTGGAAACTTTGCCCTGGCGCAATAGAAGTAACATTTTTTCTTCCACCATTCGTGGAAAAAGCAGTTTTTTATATAATTCCTTTAGTGTTTCGTCCGATAAATTATTTCTATTGAATTCCATACTGCAAATCTCATACTTTCATTCAATATATAAAAAAGATAAATAAACCAGTTTATAGTTTATAGTTTGTAGTTTGTAGTTTGTTTGTAGTTC
Source organism: Chitinophagales bacterium (assembly GCA_038235345.1). GTDB lineage: Bacteria > Bacteroidota > Bacteroidia > Chitinophagales > Chitinophagaceae > Ginsengibacter. The sequence goes on along the minus strand of JBBSUB010000048.1, from coordinate 19,136 downwards.
GGACTTTTCCGTGAAGGAAGATGCTATTTTTTCTAAACGATATTCTTAATTATTTACTTACTCTGATCAAAACTGCTGATACCTTTTGATCAAATCAAAAGAATCATAGAAATCAAAAGAATCATAGTTCAGACAGATTTAAAGCCCATAGCTCACACCTAAATTCACTCCTGCATTCCACAAATTCTCTTTTATGGGCGAATGATTTAATTTGATGATTCCGTATCGGAAGGTTGGTTCTGCTCTTAGATGAATTGTATTGGTTAGTTTGTAATCAATCCCAAAACTAATCATGGGTGATACGTCTATCTTATTAAAACCATCGGTGCCTTTACTTTTTGTCGTTTCCTTTTTTCCGTCAGAGTATTCAAAGTTGTTCCTGTTTTGTACGTTCAATAAGAAGTTTGTGGTGACACCAATGCCGGAAACCACACGTAAATCTCCTTCACCAAAAAATAAATTCAGTTTTAACGGTACGCCTATATAATGATAAGAATAATGAAATGTTGCCTTTGCAGGTAAAAGAGGATTTGTTGGATCTCCTTCAAAGACAAGATCCATCGTTTTTGTTTGATAGCCTTTATCGGAATATTGAAGACCTGATTCAAAAGCGACATTTTTTGAAATTTTGATAGCCATATTTAATCCTGCAGTGTATCCGATTTTAGCCACCTCCCGATCATTCCTGTTTTTTACATTCAGGTCAATTCCATCACCATTTTCATCGCGACTTATTGTACGGAAATTATAGTCCGGAGAAAAATTAAGTCCAATGGATATTCTTGATCCGGAAGTTGTTTCCTGGGCGTAAGCTGTGAAGGAAGCGAAAACGATTAACAAGAAAATTGTTTTTTTCATTGAGCAGGTTTTAGGTTTTAGGCTTTAGGTATCAGGTATCAGGTATCAGGTATCAGGTATCAGGTATCAGGTATCAGGTATCAGGTGACAGCTATGAAATACTACCAAAGAGTCGAAAATTTTTAGCCATCACTTTTCGGCGTCTAATCGTACAAACTACAAACTTCAAATTTCAAACTATTTCTTCCCTATCCCCGAAATTGCCGAGGAAATAAATGACAACAATACACCAAAAACCAATGCCCACCAGAAACCATCGATATGAATTCCATTCACCCATTTACCGGCAAGAATTACCATCAATACATTTAATATAATTAGAAAAATGCCGAGGGTTAAAATAGTGATGGGAAGCGTTAGAATAATCAAAATGGGTTTTACAATAGCATTCAGCAAACCCAGAGCCATTACAAAGACCAGGGCTGTAACATAGGAGTCAATTTGCACATGCGGTTCGAGGATTTTGGACAATCCGAAAGCAACGAGGGAAGAAACCAATAAGCGGATAATAAAATTCATTATAGTTTTTTTTAATCGAATTTAAAACTAAATCAAATAACCACTAATTCAAAGAAATCTTCCGGATTTAAATATTTGTTTGCCAATTCATGCAGTTCTTCAGCAGTTACAGTTTTTACCTGGCGGATGGTATCATTAAAAAACTCTTCATCGAGACCATTCAGGATTAAACTTTTCCAGCGACTGATATTATTAAAAGGACCGTCGATGTATCCAAGATTTAATCCCATCATGTAATTCTTCACTAATAAAAGCTCTTCTTCATCAGGTGGTTCGTTGCGAAGTAATTCCATTTCATTATACACTTCTGTGATGGTTGCCTCAGAAACATCTTTACCGGCTTCGGTGGTAATCATCCATGCGGCTGCATCTAAATGACTTTGAAGATAACTGGTAATTCCATAGGTATATCCTTTTTCTTCACGGATATTCGTCATTAACCTGGAACCAAAATAACCGCCGAATAACACATTCAGCACCATCGATTTCTTAAAATCCGGGTGCGTGCGTGTAGGAAAAGGCCGGGCAATACGGATAGCACCCTGAACTCCTTCGGCATCATTTGTTACCCGGTATTTTTTTTCTTCGGCCAGTTCTGTCTGAAACGACAAAGGAGGTGTTTTCTCACCGATATTCAGATCGCCGAAATTGGCATTGATCAATTCTTCAAAATCCGCTGGGAATTTTCCTGCCGAGAAGATTTTGCATTGCCCGTTTGTATAATAATTTTTAAAAAAAGCAGTCATATCTTTCCTGGTCACTTCGGCAATTTGTTCTTTATTGTATGCACGACCGTATGGATGCTTACTTCCATACAGATATTCATCAATCAGCCGGTTGGCAACAAAATCACATTTTTTCAGATTGACGGCTAATCGTTGGGTACTGTTTTGTTGGAAGATGTCCAATTCATTCTGCGGGAAAGTAGCATCTGTAATGAGCTCTCTCAGGAGTGGCAGGATAATCCTTAAATATTTTGACAGGCAATGAAGCGTAATCGTAGCCGTTTCATGCTGCGACCGGCAAGAAATGTGCGCTCCATAATATTCAAATATTTTGGTGATCTGGAAAGCGTTCTTTGTGGAAGTTCCGTTTTTCAGAAGTGCATTCGTAGCTACGGAAACATACGGTTTTTTTTCAAAATTGTTTCCGGCTTTAAATACAAAATCAACTACAGCTACCTCTTCCGTACCATCATTGATATAATACACAGGCACTCCATTCTTTAATTTGTAAAGAGTGTAGGGGGCAAGGTTTATATTAAAATTGACGGCATCTTTTATCAGAGGCGGCATTGTTCTATCGGGCATGAATAAGGTTTTATTCTTCGTTGAAAGATTTTTATAATAATTTTTTACTTCTGTAATAGAGAGTACTGCAATTTGTTTCTACAAATATATTTGCTGATTCCCGGTGGATATCTTCAGCCGTAACAGCAAAGTAATGTGACAGCTCTTCATTGATTAGTTGTGCATTTCCCAGTATTTCGTAATTGGCAAGATTGTCGGCGCGGTTCATCAGGCTGATATCTTCAAAAGCCAGCATGCTCTCCACTTTATTTTTTACTTTTTCCAACTCGATATCCGTCACTTTTTCCATTTTTATTTTTTCCACTTCTTCCATAACCGCTTTTTCTCCTTCTTCAATGGAAATGCCTCTAATCAGTTTTCCTTCGATCACCAGCAGTCCGGGGTCTGCGCTACCTGTGTGGGAACAAGAAATGTGGCTAAAGAGTTGTTTTTCTTTTACTAATTTTTCATACAATCTGGAGGAGGCACCGCTTCCAAGAATTTCAGTAATAAGGTCCATGGCGTAATAGCGCGGGTCCAGCCTGTCGCACACATGCCAGCATTTATACAAGGCATCAAGTGGTACATCAGCAGTCACTTCCTGAAAATTTGGTTCTGTTTGGCGGGGTTCCCGGGGGATATTCCGGTTATATTTATTTCCTGCGGGAAGATCGCCAAACCATTTTATTGCTAATTCTTTTGCGTGCGCTGCATTTATATTTCCTGCTACAGTAAGTACGGCATTGGAAGGAGTATAATGTTCAAAGAAAAAGTCCTTCACATTTTCCAGTGTGGCATTTTCTATATGACTCAGTTCCTGGCCAATAGTCATCCATTTGTAGGGATGTTCCTTGTAGGCAAGAGCTCTTAATTTGTGCCATACATCGCCATAGGGTTTATTGATGTAGTGCTCTTTAAATTCTTCTGATACAACTTTGCGCTGTACCTCCAAAGAATTCTCATCAAAAGCCAGGGAAAGCATGCGGTCACTTTCCAGCCAAAAGGCTGTTTCTATATTTTCGGCAGGCAGTTGACAATAGTAATTGGTAAGATCATTCGTCGTATAAGCATTGTTTTCGCCACCAGCCATTTGTAACGGCTCATCGTAAGAGGGGATATTTACACTGCCGCCAAACATCAGGTGTTCAAATAAATGAGCAAACCCTGTTTTTCCCGGATGTTCATCCCGTGCACCTACATCATACATCACATCCAACACAATCATAGGAGTACTTTTGTCTTCGTGCACAATCACCCTTAACCCATTATCTAATTGAAATTTTTCGAAATTTATCATGTCTGCAAAAATGCAGTAAAGAAAAGGGTTTTCCCAAAAAGATTTAATTTTTAAGATTCTGTTTTAGAAGTTGATCGAAACTGGTTCACTTGGAAACCGTCATCAGAACTCATCGAAAAAATAATTTAGTCGGAATACAAGAGACCAAACACCTGGTGAAACGGAGACCGTGAGACCGATGATCAATAGATCCGCCCCACTTTAAGTTTGATATCAATCAGTTCATTATTCCGGATAATGACAAGAGGAACGGTGGTATTTGCTTTACTCAAAAGATCCTTATACGTCTGAATATTATTGGAAAAGTTCTTATTTACTGCGAGTAAAATATCCCCATCCATAATTCCGGCCCTGGTTGCCGGTGAATTAGGAGCCACATCATGAATCTCTATGGCACCATCTACTTCATATATATTCAAACCTGTATAGGAGTAATCAAATACATCTTTAAAATGTGTATTTGGTTTTAGGAATATTTCCCTGGCAGGATAATTAATAATCAAATTAAATCTCCTTAAAAGATCATTGCCCACTAACCCACCCAAAAAAGGATAGGATATCACATTGTACGTATCATCTAAAATATGGGTAGGCACTTTTTTAAATGTATAGGGGCCTAGTTTTACTTTTTTTGAAATAGTGATCATGATCGCTTTTTTACCTCCCAGCCCCTGTGCCAATATGGGCAGTGGTTTCCGCTTCTTCTTAAAGAATGCACTATCATTCACTAACTGTTCCGTAAGTAGAATGCTCAGACCGGCACCGGTATCAAAGTAAAATTTTGGCTGTATTTTTCTTTCGTCTTCAATAGTAAAAGGTAGTATTGGCAGAGCAGTAAATGTTGGAAAAAAAAGCTTTCCGCCACGGGGATATTTTATTTTTCCCGGTGTGTAGATCTCTAATTCAAGCGTATCGAAATTTACTTTAACGATATAACGTTTTAAAAAGCTATAACCAATAATACCATCTATTTTAATTCCATATACACTGGTTAAAAGGTCATAATTATTTATATAGAAAGTAAGACTATCCACAGTAAGCCCCGGAAATTTCAGGGAGTGATCGGGCGCTTGATTTACTTCTCTAATACCCGCAATGCCACGAACAGATTTTCCGGAAGAAGAATTTAAAATATGATATTCCTCCACTGTGGATGAATCCAGAGAAATAGCGCCACTACCTGTATCCAATATAAAATTGAAAGGTTTTTTCAGGGTGTCAAATTGGGCTTTTATCATGATAACACCCCCGGTTAACTGAGTGAAGGGAAATTTCGTAATAAATTTTGCAGGATTATCTGTGTTATTATTTTGCTGAGAATAAGCAGAAAAGGTAAACACATAGTAAAATAAAAATAGTAGGAAAGCTCTCATATATTTGTGAACCTAAATATAAACATTAAATTTTGAATCAACGGTATGGCTTCATTCATTTTTAACCACTGGAACACTTCCTCCAAAATCGACATATTTTCAGTCTTTTAAAAGTGCTATACCTAAATGTTGACCTTTAATTGATTTTATTATCTTCCAAATTCTGGTCAATGTTTTAAGAGTCAATTTCACCCTGGCTTCCTCCACTGGTTTTAATTCCCTCAACAAAATTCCGTTAAATGTTCTTTATCAAATTAACGGCAACTTTTATTGGGTACATTTGAAAAATTTTTTTCCACCCTCTTTTCTTTAAAAATATATAAAATATGAAAAAAGTGTTTACATTGATTCTTTTGTCCTTTACTCTTTTTAGAGCAAGTGCAAACGAAGGTATGTGGTTGCCCATGTTATTGGGGCAGCAAGTATATGATGACATGGTAAAGCATGGCCTGAAACTTTCAAAAGACCAACTCTACAGTATTAACCAACCTTCTATTAAAGACGCGATAGTCATTTTTGGTGGCGGCTGTACCGGTGAAATTGTGAGTAACCAGGGAATGATCTTTACAAATCACCATTGTGGTTATGGTGCTATTGCAGGAGCAAGTACTATGGAGCATAATTATCTGAAAGATGGATTTTATGCCTACTCAAAAGACAAAGAAATTAAAACCAATCTGTCTGTTACTTTTTTAGAGCGCATAGAAGATGTAACTGCCCAGGTAGAAAAGCAATTAACCGGCTTAACTGGTGATGCCAGAAATGCGAAGCAGCAGGACGTTTATCGCCAGATAACGGATAAAGTATTAGATACCGCAAACAGTGTTTCCGGCAGAGTTTACAGCATGTTCAAGGGAAATCAGCACATCATGTATGTATATAAAGTGTTTAAAGATATTCGTTTGGTCGGCGCTCCTCCGGAAACAGTCGGAAAATTTGGTGGTGATAGCGACAACTGGGAATGGCCGCGTCATACAGGCGATTATTCTGTATTTAGAGTATATGCTACTAAAAGTGGCAAACCTGCTTCTTTTAGCGCAGAAAATGTTCCATTAAAACCAAAATGGTTTTTACCTGTTTCTATCAAAGGATATAAAGATGGCGATTTTGCTATGATCTACGGTTATCCCGGTGGAACAAACCGGTATGAAACTTCTTACGGCATTAAATTAAAAAATGAAATAGATAATCCGTTTACTGTTAGTCTGCGTGACGTACGTTTAAAAGCGATGCATGCACAAATGGTCAAGGATCCTGCTGTAAAATTAAAACTGGCCGATGGCTATTCCGGTGTGGCAAATTATTGGAAATTCTATGATGGAGAAACCAAGCAGTTGATCAAGCATCATGCATTTGAAAACAAGCAGAAAGAAGAAGTGAAATTTGAAAACTGGGCAAAAAATAAAGCCGAATTTCAAAATGTGATCAGTGATTATGCGAAGATATACCAAGCCTGGACACCGTTTGCAAAAGTACGGGTATACACGACGGAAGGTATTTTAGGTTCTCCACTTACTTCATTTGCTTCATCCCTTATGTCTGTTGAAAGAGTTTTGGCTGATGCAGGAAAAACGCCGGCAGAAATTAAAAGAACAATGCAGTCAGCAGATAATGCACGAAATAATTTTCTGGCGAAGGAAGACATTCCAAGTGACCGCATAATCGTAGCTAAAATTGCTAAAATGTTTTATGAAGATGTAGATCCTTCCCAAAGGCCTGAAGGATTTTACGAAACAATCTCTACTAATTTTGGTTCTTTGAATTCAGAAGCAACGTACAAAACAGCGGCTGACTTTATGTTTGATAATACCCTGATCCTTGACCAGGCGAAGTGGGAAGCATTTATGGCTTCACCGGATCTTAAAACTTTACAGGAAGATCCTGCTTATATTTATGCAACTTCTTTTGTAAAAAACTATACAACTAAGTATAGCAAACTATACAGTGATTTTACGGCAAAAAATAATGAACTTGGCCGTTTGTATTTAAAAGGGATCATGGAAATGAATCCAACAGCAGTGAAAAAAATGTATCCTGATGCGAATTTTAGCATGAGAGTAAGTTACGGTACCGTAAAAAGCTATTCGCCGAGAGATGCCGTTTTCTATAATTACTTTACGACCAGTAAGGGCATTTTAGAAAAATACGTCCCGGGGGATTATGAATATGATCTTCCTGCAAAAGAAATCGAATTGTTGAAGAAAAGAGATTTTGGTCAGTATATTGATAAAAAAGAAAATGATCTGATTATCAACTTCATTACGACCAATGATATTACCGGTGGTAATTCAGGCTCACCAGTGATTGACGGAAGTGGCAATTTAATAGGTCTTGCCTTCGATGGTAATTATGAGGCATTAAGCCATAAAATTCAATTTGATAAAGACCTTAACCGGACCATTAATGTGGATATCCGGTATGTATTATGGAGCATAGATAAATTAGGTGGTGCAAAAAACATCATTGACGAATTGAAAATAGTACGTTAGTTTATTTAGCATATTTATCGTAAAAAAGGTGGTAAAAACGGGCGAGTTTTTACCGCTTTTTTTATTTCTGATTTTTCCAGTTTCCTCCATTATTTTTAGCGAAATACATTCAAAAATGATTTCAGTGAAGAGATTTACGGAAATAGTAAGTCGCTCTCCGGCTGACAATTTTGTATAATTTATTTCAATACACGATAAATAATTTTATGTTTGAACCCTTATTGAAAAAAACTAAACGATGATGAGAAACCAAAAAATGAATTTTCTTATCCTCCTGCAATGACCAAAAAATTTTTAAAATTGTAGGTTAACCAGAAAAAAGACAAACTTTGTTTCTCCGCCTTAATTAAAACCTTATGCCTGTAAATGCCCCTCTTTTTACTGATGATGCGGTAGTCTTTGGATTATTATCACTTATATTATTCCTTGTTTTTTATACGTCTACCAGCGATAAGTCCTATTTTAAGAAATTCTATTCAGTAGTGCCTGCGCTGCTGCTGTGCTATTTTGTTCCCGGATTGATGAATACATTTGGAATTATTTCCGGTGAAACTTCGGGGCTTTATAAAGTTGCTTCCCGATACCTGTTGCCGGCCAGTTTAGTTTTATTTACATTAAGCCTGGATTTGAAAGAAATATGGAAGCTTCGGAAAATGGCCGGCCTCATGTTTTTGACAGGCACCATGGGAATCATCATTGGCGGCCCGATTGCATTGTTTATTGTATCCAAATTTGTTCCCGGTATTTTGGGTGGTGCAGGTGAAGATGAAACCTGGCGCGGACTATCCACCATTGCGGGAAGCTGGATTGGTGGAGGCGCCAACCAGGCAGCCATGTTTGAGGTATTCAAACCAAGCCCCAACTTATTTTCTGCTGCCATTGCTGTGGATGTTATTGTAGCCAATATCTGGATGGCTATACTGCTATATGGAGCAGGTATCAACGATAAGCTCAACCGGTTTTTCAAAGCAAAATCTCATGATGTCGATGAACTAAAGACCAAAATGGAAAATTATCGCCTGAGCACGATGAAAATGCCTGCACTTGGAGATTCTATGATGATCATTGGCCTGGCTATGAGTGTGATGGGTATTTCTCACTTTTTCGGAGAAGCAATTTCCAGTTGGATAGCTAAAAACGCACCCCACCTTGACCGGTTTAGTCTTACCTCTTCCTTCTTTTGGCTGGTATTATTTGCAACACTTTTTGGAATACTTCTTTCTTTTACGCCGGCACGTAAACTGGAAGGAGCGGGTGCATCACGAATCGGAAGTGTTTTTCTTTATTTTTTAGTTGCAACCATTGGTATGCAGATGGATTTATCGGCCATCTTTAGTCAGCCTGCACTTTTTGCTGTTGGTATAATTTGGGTAGGTGTACATGCCGTATTATTGATCATTGTAGGAAGACTGGCAAAAGTGCCCTTCTTTTTCCTGGCTGTTGGAAGTCAGGCAAATATTGGTGGTGCTGCTTCTGCGCCTATTGTAGCCAGCGCTTTTCATACTGCCCTGGCTCCCGTTGGAGTTTTGTTGGCTGTGTTTGGATATGCGATTGGAACATATGGTGCATATATTACAGGATTACTAATGAAATGGGTATCAGGATAAAAAAGGAAAGAAAAATCTTATTGAGTTTTTCTTAAAACCTGAAACCTGAAACCTGAAACCTGAAACCTAATACCTAATACCTATTACCTATAACCTTGATTTAACTTCCCTTTAAAAGAATTCAGGCATTGTTTTTCGTCATATAAATAATTAAAATAAATAAAAATGAAACAATATTTATATAGCCTGCTTTTTATTTTCATTCTTGCTTCTTGTGGTAGTTCCCGGTATGCAAAAACTGAAACCCAGGAAGATAAAATATTATTATCCGCCATTAAAAAAGTAGAAAAGAATCCATCGGATACCTCATCCCAACATGGTTTGATGGAAATGTATAATGATGCCGCGACCCAACATCTTAATAACATTGATTTGTACAAAACATTAAATGATGAAAGCAAATGGAATAAAATATTACAGGAATACAACGCCCTGGAGCGTTTGAATAAGACGGTCAATTCTTCTAAGATCGCTTCCCGGTTTATTAAGCCAATTTCCTTTACTGCAGAAATTCAAGTGACCAGGAATGAGGCAGCGCAGGATTTTTACAACAAAGGCCTGGATTATTTGCAAAATAACGATAAGCAATCTGCCCGTCATGCCTATACTTTATTTAATCAGACCGCAGAAATGGTTCCCAATTTTAAAGATGTAAGACGTCAGCTAAGTATAGCAAAAGAGCAAAGCACCCTTAATATTGTGGTTAATCCGATTCGGGATGAATCAAGATATTATAGTGGTCTTGGGTGGAATCGCTTTGGGAATAGTTTTAATAATGATTATTTGCAAAGGAACCTCGTCCGTGATCTGGGCGGAGATTATTCCGGCAATTCATTCGCACGCTACTTTACAGATATGGATGCACGTAGAAGTAATGTAAATATAGATTGGGTGGTAGATCTTACCTGGCTTGATCTGGATATTCCCCGGCCGTATTCAAGGCAATACAACCGGAATGTGAGTCAGCAAATAAAGGTTGGTACAGATACTTCCGGAAAAGCTGTTTACGAAACGGTAACAGGCACTCTATATATTACCCAGCAATATTTTACAGCACGCGGTGAATTGGAATCACGGGTTACAGATGCACATACCGGCAATAATGTCAACTTGAACAGATATTCTTCCACGGTAGATTGGAAGCAGGAATATGCTACTTACCGGGGAGATTCGAGGGCTTTAAGTAACCAGGACAGGGCAATCTTAAACAATCAAACTATCCGGGAACCACGCCAGGAAGATATCCTGAATGAATTATTCGGAAAGATATATCCACAGGTAAAAAACGGACTTTATAATTTAACTAGGTAGAACGATAACGATAGATGTAAGCAAAAAAATGAAGGGGAATCAAATTTGATTCCCCTTCATTTTTTTGCTTTTTACATAAGATCTTTTAAAAATCTGCGTGACCCGGAAATCTTGGAAAAGGAATTACATCACGTATATTGGTCATGCCGGTTACAAACAAAATCATTCTTTCAAACCCTAATCCAAACCCCGCATGTGGTGCCGTTCCAAATTTTCTGGAATCCAGGTACCAATACAATTCGTCAGCAGGAATATTCATCTCTTTCATTCTTGCCTCCAGTACATCAAGTCTTTCCTCTCTTTGCGAACCGCCCACAATTTCTCCGATGCCGGGGGCTAATATATCCATAGCCGCCACAGTTTTGCCATCCTCGTTCTGGCGCATATAAAAGGATTTGATATCCCTCGGATAATTGATCAGGATTACTGGTTTCTTAAAATGTTTTTCTACCAGGTAGCGTTCATGTTCGCTTTGCAGATCAATGCCCCAGCCATCTACCGGGTATTTAAATTTCTTCTTTTTATTTGGTGTGGAATTTTTTAATATTTCGATTGCCTCTGTATAAGTCAGTCTTTCAAACTCGTTATTTAGCACAAATTCCAACTTCTCGATCAGGCCCATTTCCTGGCGCTCGTTCTGTGGTTTTTGCTTTTCCTCATTCTCCAGTCTTTCTGCGAGGAAGTCAAGATCTTCCCTATTGTATGCCAGGGCGTATTTAATAATGTATTTAATAAACTCTTCCGCCAGGTTCATATTATCTGTCAGATCGTAAAAAGCCATTTCCGGTTCCACCATCCAGAATTCTGCCAGGTGCCGCGCCGTATTGGAATTTTCTGCCCGGAAGGTTGGGCCAAATGTGTAAACTTCCCCAAGGGCCATCGCAGCCATTTCTGCTTCCAGTTGTCCGCTTACCGTCAGGTTGGTTGATTTTCCAAAAAAATCTTCCTTATAATTTATTGACCCGTCCTCATTTTTTTCAGGATTTTTCAGATCCAGGGTGGTTACATGAAACATTTCACCAGCTCCCTCTGCATCAGAAGCAGTTATAATAGGGGTGTGCAAATACAAGAATCCTTTTTCATGAAAGAATTTATGGATAGCAAAAGCGAGGGAATGCCTCACCCGGAAAATAGAAGCGAATGTATTAGTACGGAAACGCAAATGAGCAATTTCGCGTAAAAATTCAAGACTGTGTTTTTTAGGTTGCAAAGGAAATTTATCTGAATCGCTATCTCCGAGTATTTCAAGATTGCCTGCCTTTAGTTCCACACTTTGCCCTTTGCCGGGTGAAGGGATCAACTTACCGGTAACTTTTACGGAAGCTCCCGTGTTCAATCTCTTAAGAACAGATTCGTCAAACTCACCCAAACTAAGCACCACCTGTAGATTATTATTGGTACTTCCGTCATTTATAGCTAAAAACTGGTTATTCCGGAAAGTACGGATCCAACCCATGATGGTCATTTCTTTACCCTCCGTATCCAGGGTTAATGCTTCTTTAATACGCGTTCGTTTATTCATCATTTTATCTGTTATTATCCCGTTTCCGATCCTACTCTTTTTGGTTTTATCCACTATTTAAAAAGAATTGAGCCGTGTTTAAAAAAAAGCAAATATAAAGCAACACACTAAATATTGTGGTCTGATCCTTGCTTTAGTACCAATTAACCGTTAAAATCATAAAAAAATAAATTCCCGGCCAAAAAATTCTCATCTTTTACAAATTTGATGTAATATTGCACTTAGAACCTTATACGGTCATTCGTTTGCTACACCGTATTAGTAATTTAAGTATCCATTCTACTACCATAAACATCAATATTTAGTTTCAACCTCAATGGGAGCTTTTTGACTATTAACCATACGCCCTATTTATGTACGATTTATTACAACTGAATGACTTGCTCGTTCCGGAGTTGCTTGATATAGCTGAGCAACATGATATAGCTAACGCAAAAAATTTAAAAAAACAAGAATTAATCTATCAAATTCTAGATAAACAAGCAGTAATGACACCTGAAAAAAAGATCACCGACGTTGAAAAGCCAAAGAGAAAACGTATTGCAAAACCTGTTGCAAAAAAAGCAGAAGAATTAAAATTTGGAGACGAATTTAAGGAAGTAGAAAATAATGTAGAGGTCGCAGATAAGGAAGAGGTTACTTCAACTAAGAAGGAATTGGAGGTTAAAGAAAAGAAAGAAGTTGAAAATAAAAACGAAGAAAACGAAACCGAAGTAGAAAATACAACGGACGGAAATAAACAGCAAGATCAGGATGATTCCGAAAAGGAAACTAAAACTGGTAAGATTGGTGACAGAAAAAAAGTGGCCCGCAAATCAAAGGACCAATTTGCAGAGGATAAAAACAAAGCCGGCAGAAATGCAGAAAAGGAATATAAGGTAGAAAAATTAGCCGATCCAAAAACGATCGCTCCCGGATTAATCGATCTTTTAAAAGATGATGAAGAAATTGATGAAGAAGAAGAAATTGAAAGAGTGTCTGCACCTCCGGCATCAAATGGCCACCAACAACATCAACAACACAGAGAGCACAAGAAAAAAGAACCCGTTTTTAATATTGAATTTGATGGAATTATATTAGCCGAAGGCGTATTAGAAATGATGCCTGACGGATATGGCTTTTTAAGAAGTAGTGATTATAATTATCTTTCTTCACCGGATGATGTGTACGTTTCTCCTTCTCAGATAAAACTATTTGGGCTGAGAACAGGTGATACCGTTTACGGTTCTGTACGTCCTCCGAAAGAAGGTGAAAAATATTTTGCACTTTTGAAAGTGGAAACGATTAATGGTAAAGGACCGGATGAAGTGAGAGATCGTGTTCCATTTGATTATTTGACGCCTCTTTTCCCTTTTGAAAAATTAAATTTATTTACCACAGCTAGCAATCTTTCAACCAGGATTATTGATCTGTTTACTCCAATCGGAAAAGGCCAACGTGGATTAATTGTTGCCCAGCCAAAAACGGGTAAAACCATGTTGTTGAAAGAAATTGCTAATGCAATTGCTGCCAACCATCCGGAATGTTATTTAATGATTGTTTTGGTGGATGAAAGACCGGAAGAGGTAACTGATATGGAACGTAGCGTAAGGGCGGAAGTAATCGCTTCTACTTTTGATGAGCCGGCTGAAAAACACGTGAAAGTAAGTACCATGGCTTTGCAAAAAGCAAAACGCCTGGTAGAGTGCGGACATGATGTCGTGATTTTATTGGATAGTATCACCCGGTTGGCGCGTGCACATAATACCGTTTCTCCTGCCAGTGGTAAGGTTTTATCCGGGGGTGTGGAAGCCAATGCGATGCAAAAGCCAAAGCAATTTTTTGGTGCTGCCCGTAAAATTGAATTTGGTGGCTCATTGACCATTATCGCTACTGCCTTGGTAGATACCGGAAGCAAAATGGATGAAGTAATTTTTGAGGAATTTAAAGGAACCGGTAACATGGAACTTCAGTTAGACAGAAGATTATCCAACCGCAGAATATTCCCGTCTATTGATATCATTTCATCTTCTACACGTCGTGATGACTTGTTGCTTGATAAAGATGTACTTCAAAAAATGTGGGTATTACGGAACCATATGGGTGATATGAATCCGGAAGAAGCGATCAATACATTGATGAAGAATATGAAAGGAACCAGGGATAATGAAGAATTCCTGACCTCCATGAACAGATAATCTAAAAAACCTGAATTTATAAAATTCAGGTTTTTTATTGCACAGTATTGACCGGGAAAAAGAAATAAGATATTCTGACTTTAAGCAAGTGGAAAACAACAGTTGAATATAAGTAGATTTACTTCCCCTTTTTTAGGGATGCCTTGCGTTATATTTTTGAATGAACATTTTTTCCTTTGATGTATCCCCCGGTGCTGATGTATCCGAAAGGTGCATTGTTTCAAAAAAAGCCTATTGTAAAAACAGGATATTTTCTTCGCCTGTTTTATCAAAAGTTTTAGTAAACAAGTTGTAATTTGTACCAATGCCCATTGAAAAAATAGATATTGAAACGTTCCTAAAACTTTCTAAAGACTTTCCGGTTCTTGATGTTAGAAGCCCGGGAGAATTTGCACATGCACATATGCCCAAGGCATGCTCCGTGCCTCTATTTACAGATGAGCAAAGAAAAATAATCGGTACTGCCTATAAAAAGCAGACCAGGAAAATTGCTGTGGAAATAGGAATTAATTATTTCTCAGAAAGAATGAAATCCGTTCAGAAAGAAACGGCTAAAATTGTAGAGGAGTGGCGCAAGAATCATGTTGTGGATCCTTCCAAAAAAATAGATCATTCAACTCTTTTGATTCATTGCTGGCGTGGAGGTATGCGTAGTGAAACGGTTGCCTGGCTGTTGAGTTTATACGGGTATAATATTTATGTTTTAAAAGGTGGGTACAAGGCATTCAGAAGATGGGCGTTAAAACAGTTGGAAAAAGAATATCAATTCAATATTTTAGGTGGATATACCGGGTCAGGAAAAACAGAGGTATTAAAGGAAATGATGCAGGAAGGAATTCCGGTTATTGATCTGGAAGGCCTTGCAAACCACCGTGGGTCATCTTTTGGATCCTTGGGCCAGGAAGCGCAA
The DNA here is from genome assembly GCA_038235345.1 of Chitinophagales bacterium. Taxonomy (GTDB): domain Bacteria; phylum Bacteroidota; class Bacteroidia; order Chitinophagales; family Chitinophagaceae; genus Ginsengibacter. Next base: position 3,784 of record JBBSUB010000048.1, on the reverse strand, counting down.
CCCACCCAGGAAATGTTTGAAAACATGTTAGCACTGGAATTATTTAAACATCAAACAGCAGCAACTACGCAAACTGCAATTGAAGATTTAGGTGCTGCAAAACAACAGATTATTTGGCTGGAAGATGAAAGCCGTCATATCGGTTCCGTAGGATTTCCTCCTGCATTTTGGGAGCAAATGCGTAATAGCCCGGTATACTTTATTGATGTGCCCTTTGAGGAAAGAGTGGACTTTATTGTACGTACTTATGGAGAATTTGATAAAGAAAAGTTGGGGATGTGTATTCTGAATATCCAAAAAAGACTGGGAGGCCTGGAAACGAAAAATGCTCTTCAATACCTGGAGGAAGGGAAGGTAAAGGAATGTTTTGAAATTTTAATTCGATATTACGATAAATTATACGGCAATGGATTGAGTAAAAGGGAGAATTCACAGTCAGTATTAAATAAAATACCCTGTAAGAGCGTTGATCAGAGTAATGCTAAACATTTATTAAATGTTCTATAATTTTTCCTTTGACGATGCACCTGTTATGAAATTTATTCCGGGAAGATTACCGGGTTTTTTCGATAGGGAAATAAAAATCAAGATTCTGATGAAATTCCTTTTTATACTTCTCCTTTTTCCTTTTTATCTTTTTGCTCAAAAGAATGCTCCCCTCGCTAAAGATCTTTCCGGTGTATGGGCAGGAACTATGTACAATGATACAACAAGGGTAAAGAGTGATTTTGAAATAGCCATTTCTGAGAATAACGGAAAGATAAATGGGTACACTTACACAGTCTTTTTAATTGACGGCAGGAAAAATATAGGCATTAAGTCGGTAAAAATAAAAAAAAGAGAGAACCTCCTTTTGGTAGAAGATGAAAAATTAATTAATGACAATTATGATGCGCCGCCTGCAAAAGGTGTACGTACTTTTATAGAAATGCATTATTCAGAAAATGATACTTCTGAAATGTTAAGTGGCACCTGGAAAACAAATGTGACCCGCCAATATAATTCGGTTACCGGAAGTCTTTTACTGGTAAGAAAAAAGAAGCCGGAAGAAACAGCGATTGTTCCAAAACTTCGGGAATTAAATCTTTTGGATCAATTGAGTTTTTTACCAAAGCCACTTGGATCGCAGCAAAAGAATTCGACTGCATCAGCAAAGCTTCCGGAGGATATAAAACAAACAGGAAACTCCCAAAATAACATTCCTGAAATAGAGAATAATACTGCCGGGCTGGTTAAAAAAGACGAACAAAAATTGGTGCCGGAAAAAATAATTCCGGATACAACGATCACCAATCCGGAAATCACGATTTTCATGTTTCCTAAAAATGATTCGCCGGCAAAGGATACGTCGAAAATTGGTATAAAGAAAGATTTACGGGCAAATGAAAAAGAAAGTGCTTCTTTAAATCTCGATTCACTTTTGGTAATGGCGGCTAAAAAGGAACAGGCTCATAAGGAAATAAAAATTATTCCTACAGAAAAACAAAAGAATTTAGCGGAGGAAAAAACCAATCCAGTTGCTCAAACAGCCATTAACAAAGTACCTTCCGTGGCGAAGAAAGCAACAGAAACAAACTCAATAATTATTGAGAAAAGGAATGCGGTCGGAAAAGAACCTCTGCCAGCGGAAATCAAAAAAACATCAGAAAAAAATACAGAGAATAAAGCGGATTTGGAAGTGGTAAAAAAGGAAATGGCCGGTAAAGAATTGAAAACAATTCCTTCAGAAAAATTAAAGAAAGCACCGGGGCAAAAATCCAATCCTGTTGTTGCAGAAACAGCAAAAAATAAAGAATCTTCCGTCGTAGAGAAGGCGACAGAAACAGACTCAAAATTTAGTGTAAATAAAAATGAACGGGCAATAGAAAGTTTGTCGTCTGACAGCAAAAAGACAAGAGAAAAAAATCAAGAGAGTCCGGAAGTGGTGAAAAAGGAAAGGGCTGCTACTAATTCAAATAAAACAGATATTATACCATATGCTCAGCCGGCTAAAACAATTTCTGCGGAAATGCTTTTAGCCAGGGAGATCAATACCATTCAAACGGTTGAAATTTCTAGAGACACATTGGTCTTTTCCCTTTTTGATAATGGAGTGATTGATGGTGATACAGTAAGTGTATTATTAAATGGAAAGGTGATAATGTCTCGAATCGGACTGCTTGCCAAAGCGTATAATGATACAATCTATCTTACCCCTGAAATGGGCGATTCGATTAATATTATTTTATATGCAGAAAACCTGGGAAGCATTCCTCCAAATACAGGTTTGTTGGTGGTAAGGGATGGCGGTATAGATCATGAGATCAGGTTTTCAGGAGATTTAAAAAAGAATTCAGCTATTATTTTAAAAAGAAAAAAGAACTTAAATGAACGATAAAGAGCAGGTAAACGAGGAAGAAATCAGATTGACTCAATACAGTCGTGGTGCAGGTTGCGGATGCAAAATATCTCCGGAAGTACTGGATAAAATTCTGGCAGGCGGAGCAGGTTTTATAGATAAAAATTTGTTGGTTGGAAATAGTAGTAAAGATGATGCAGCTGTTCTGGATCTTGGAAATGGAACAGCACTCATTTCCACGACCGACTTTTTTATGCCGATTGTGGATGATGCATTTACTTTCGGAAAAATTGCGGCGGCAAACTCCATCAGCGATATATATGCGATGGGCGGAAAACCTGTTTTAGCTATTGCTATTTTGGGCTGGCCTGTTGATAAATTATCTCCTGATTTAGCGAAAAAAGTCACCGAAGGTGCTCGTGCCATTTGCCTGGAGGCTGGAATTTCTCTCGCAGGTGGACATAGTATTGATAGTCCTGAACCATTTTTTGGTTTGGCAGTGAACGGGATCGTGAAAATTGAAAATCTTAAAAGAAACGATACCGCGAAGGAAGGAGATATTCTCTTTTTGACCAAACCGGTTGGCGTAGGCGTTTTTTCAACAGCGCTCAAAAGAAATATTATCAAGGATGATCATTTACGCGAGTTGATCACCCAGCTCTCCACGTTAAATTCGATCGGTGAAAAACTTGGACAAATTCCCGGAGTTTCTGCTATGACGGATGTTACAGGCTTCGGTCTTGCCGGTCACCTGATTGAAATGGCGGATGGCAGTGGATTGTCTGCCGAATTAAATTATTCCAGGGTTATCTTATTGGACGGTATCCGCGAATATTTAAGTCAACGTGTAGTTCCGGATGCCACTTATAGAAACTGGAATAGCTATGGAAAAAAGATTCATTTTGAAACAGATGTGAATGTTATGGAAGCCTTCTCCACACTACCAGATCCTCAAACAAACGGCGGATTACTTATAGCTGTTAATCCGGATAGTATTCACGAAATTGAAAAACTATTTAAAGAATCCGGGATGGAAAAATTTATGACACCGATTGGGAAAATGATCGCCAAACAGGAAAAAAGTATTTTAGTCTTGAAGTAGTTTGGAGTTTATAATTTTTAGTTTGGCGTTCGTTCGCAAGTCAAAGTTCGTAGTTCAAAGTTCGTAGTTCAAAGTTTGTAGTTTGAAAAACGAAATACAAATTTTGGGCTGAAGCCCGATGATTCCAGCGACTCATTCCCCCAGCTAAAGCTGGAGACTATTCAAAGGAACTTGTATTTTCTCATGAATTGCCACATGGCTTGAGCCCAATGTCATTAAGTTAAGGCATAAAAAAATAAAAACCATTGAGTTACGAATCGAAAAAATCGGTTCTTTGTAATGACTAAAAAACAAAACTCAATGGTCGATGCAAATGTAAAAATAATAGCTGAATTAAAATATTT
>JBBSUB010000047.1:0-22237 GCA_038235345.1 Chitinophagales bacterium | reverse complement strand
GTTCGCAAGGGATAAAATAGTGAATGATTTTATACAGTCGGGACGCTTTCTTCGGCGGCCTGAACGATGGTCCACGTAACGGTTCATACGCCGAAAAAAAAGGGGGCAAGCAGCTAACTCGTTCCGCCCCTTCTTCAGGTAGTGCATTAATTTCCCCTTGGGCATTATAATTTTACATGTCTGAATTTAATTTGGTAAATCATGAAAATCATTGCCTTTGTATTTTCTGTTTTTCTGATCCTATCCTGCAATAGTACTGCACGACTGGCATTACCCAAAAGGAATAACGCGTCTTTAACCGGGAATGAATTTTACAAGGATGTACTCACTGCTTCACGACAGGAAAGAGAAAGTTGGTCAAAGGCGGAAATCCTGCAAGGAAATGTTCCTGATTTCTTGCGCAAAATGGTCAGAGTAAATGCATCTATAACTACTACTGATGGTAAAATGATTAATGCCTGGTATTATGTAACTCCCGATTATTTGTCCATTGGTTCAAATGAAGATTTTGCCCGTATTCCCTTAACCCCTTTAACTGCACAGATTATCGCAGATAGTCTTCATTGTTTTCTCCCCACCAGGAAAATGGTTAATGATATTTACAAAGCTTCAAAAGTCAAATTGGAGCCGGTTCCCATGTATATTTTTCGTGATAGTGCCATTACGATGTATCAGCATAACCTGATCATAGAAGGGCAACGAAAAGAACGAAAAGGATTGATTTCCGGAATAAAAAAAGATGTGGTTATTTCCGGCAAAATCAGCAGGGATCCGAAACCCAACAGAGTAGCAATTTATGGCTGGCATAAATTAGACGGCAAACCTATTCAACCACTATATACCGGCCATGTTGATTGGTACGTGGATTATAGCCATGGAATTCGTTTGGTGCACAGAACCATTTATGTCAATAAAAAACCGATGGATTATATTGATGTTTTGAAGGATCCGGTTTTAAGGGGATTGTTATGTGATGAGGAATTTTGTGATTTTTACAGGTATCAAATTTAGGTGGATCAGGTATTAAGAACTAGCTTGTAGGTTGTAAGTTTAGGCATCAATTCAACAATTAAGATTAGCAACAATCCAATATTTTAATTCTACACCAACCCCTGAGCAATCATTGCATCAGCTACTTTTATAAAGCCTGCTATATTCGCTCCTCTTTCATAACTTATATATCCATCTTTTTCCGTGCCATTCTTTACACATTTATGATGGATCCGCTTCATGATCTGTCTTAATTTATTATCCACTTCTTCCTGGTTCCAGGAAAAACGCAGAGAATTTTGAGACATCTCCAGTCCGGATACCGCAACACCACCGGCATTGGCAGCTTTGCCGGGTCCATATAAAATCCGGGCTTTTTCAAACTCGTGAATGGCTTCTGAAGTGGACGGCATATTTGCTCCTTCGGCTACACAAAAACATCCGTTTTTAATAAGCTCACGTGCGTCTTCACCATCTAATTCATTTTGCGTCGCATTCGGGAAAGCGATATCACAGGGGATTCTCCAGGGACGTTCACCTTCATGAAAATCGCATCCAAACTTTTCTGCATATTCCCTGATCCTTCCACGGCGTTCATTTTTTAAATCCAATACGAAATTTAATTTTTTCGTGTCTATGCCGGATGGGTCATGAATAAACCCTTCTGAATCGGAAAGGGTCACCACTTTAGCACCCATTTCTATGCATTTTTCTACCGTGTATTGGGACACATTTCCGGAACCGGAAATGACAATGGTTTTCCCTTTGATGGACATCTCTCTTGTTTGCAACATTTCTTCAGCAAAATAAACCAATCCATATCCTGTGGCTTGCGGGCGAATCCGGCTACCACCAAATTCCCTGGCTTTCCCGGTAATTACACCGGTGAAATTGCCATTTATGCGCTTATATTGTCCAAACATAAAACCTATTTCCCTTGCTCCTACACCAATATCTCCTGCGGGAACATCTACATCAGCTCCAATATGCCTGCTGAGTTCTGTCATAAAACTTTGGCAGAAACGCATCACCTCATTATCTGATTTTCCTTTTGTGTCAAAATCAGATCCGCCCTTTCCGCCACCCATTGGTAGACTGGTCAGGCTATTTTTAAGCACTTGTTCGAATGCCAGAAATTTTAGAATGCCCAGATTTACAGAATGGTGAAACCGGAGACCACCTTTGTATGGGCCAATGGCGCTGTTCATTTGCACTCTGTATCCACGGTTGATTTCTATTTCACCATTATCACGCATCCAGGGAACCCGGAAAATAATGACACGTTCAGGTTCTATCATTCGTTCCAGGATTTTATTTTTTTGATACCTGGGATTTTTTTCAATAAAGGGAAGAAGGGATTCCGCTACATCCTGTACGGCCTGCAAAAATTCTACCTCATGAGGATTTCTGTCTTGCACTTTTTTCATGAATGATTCTAACTTCGTTCTATCGTCCGTTTCGGTAGCAGGTAAATTGGTCATTAAAATAGGTATTTATCGTGTAAACGTTTACATTGTTACCAAAGTAAGGTTTTTTTGAAAAATAACCATAGAATCAAGAAGATAGATGAATGGTTTAGTAGCTAATATGATGTTTTTTTGGCTACGTTAAATTAAACTTTGTTTTATTGAATAATATCTAACCGCTTTCCGTAAAGAAAATTGGGAAAAGATTTTTTGAATTTTTTCTAATTCAAAGAATTAATACAATCTTTTTTTATTTATACTTTATCCAGAGCCTGGCTGATATCATAATTAATGTCTTCATAATTCTCCACTCCAATAGAAAGCCGGACCATTTTTTCAGTGATGCCCAATTCCTGTTTAAGATCTGTATCCACATCCACGTGGGTCATGGTAGCCGGATGTTCAGCAAGGCTTTCCGTACTTCCAAGGCTCACAGCCAGTTTGATCAGTTTTAGAGAATTTAAAAATGTAAAGGCTTCTTTTTCTTTTCCTTTCACATCAAAAGAAATCATACCACCATTGGATAAACACTGTGTGTTTTTGATACGAAATTGCTCACCATCTTTTTCAGTAAGATTACCGGGGAAATACACCTTTTCTACTTTTGGATGATTGTTTAAAAATTCCGCTACTTTATTTGCATTGATTGACTGCATATCCATTCTGACTTTTAATGTTTCCAGACTTCTGAGCAATAACCATCCTGTATTCGGACTGGCCATATTTCCAAGAAAAGTGCGCAGCCCTTTTACGCGTTGCATCAATTCTTTCGAACCCAAACAAGCACCTGCGATCACATCACTATGACCGCCGATATATTTGGTGGCAGAGTATAAAACCAGGTCGGCTCCATGTTTTAAAGGATGTTGCCAGATAGGACCCATATAGGTATTGTCAACAGCGAGGTAAACTTCTTTTTCCGGTGTGGAAAAATGTTTTGCAACGGCTTTACTGGCCGCTATGTCTATCAAATCGTTGGTGGGATTGGCGGGCGTTTCAATATAGACCAAAGCTAATTTATCACTCATGCCGGTACCCTCTACCATTTTTATAATTTCTTCTTTGTTTTGACCAACCTTAAATTCAGCGATATGGATTCCGAATTTGGGCAGGATCTTTTTCATAAAATGATCGCTTCCACCATAGACAGGGCTGCTCGTCAGAAGGAGATCTCCCGGTTTTAAAAATTCCAGTAACACGGTAGAGATGGCTGACATACCACTTTCGAAAACAGCACAATCTTCCGCTTCATCCCAAAGTGTTAACCTGTTCTCTAAAATTTCCAAATCGGGGTTATTAATACGGCTATAAATAAGACCCAATTCTTCTCCTTCTGCTTTTGCCCTGTGGCCATAAGCAATTTCAAAAAAGGCTTTGCCTTCTTCCGCGTTCTTAAATACAAAGGTGGATGTTTGAAATATGGGGCATTTAATAGCTCCTTCCGAAAGTTCCGGTTTATATCCATAGGACATCATTAAACTTTCGGGTTTCATTTTTCTGGCTTCTTCTGATTTCATGTTGATTATTTATGAATGATGAGTTAATATGACTGGTAAATACCGGAGTTGTTTGGAAAAGATGCTTCAAGGTAACCTAATCATTGTTACCTGATAATAATTTGATAACGACCTTTAAACTAAATAAAAATATTTGTAGGATTTTATTAAAAATGAAAATCCTAGATGAAGAGTAATTTTATTTTTAATCGTAATATTCAGGGAAACAAAAAAATATGAAGCATTGAGATAAGTATAAGTATTATTTCACCCTATCGATTAAAAATACTCCCTTATTGTATTTATTTTCAGGATTCCGTTTATGATGATATATTGAAATGACTATAATTAATTTGCTTTCTTCTTCTATGTAATATATTCGGTTAAAAGGGTATTTTTTTAAAGTGATCTCACGCGTTTTTTTGTAGGTGTTCCTGTATTTATATGGATTTTGGTATATTGCTTCAATAGCATTTTGAACTGAAATTATGAAAGCCTCTGAAGGAAAAATACTTCTTTAATCATACCAGTTAATTGCCTCAACAAATTCATTTGCTGCAATCCGGGAGATAATGTAGGAATATGCCATAACTATCCACGTTTTTTGCGAATTGCCTGCAATCGATCATTCATTTCTTCAGGTGTCACCATTTTACCCCCATTGAGGTATTCGTTTACTCTCGCGTCAAGATCCTTTTTAAACTCCTCTGAATAGGGAGCAGAGGTTTCGTTTATCATCTTCCACCATTAAATAAAATGCTTTTAACCTTTTATCATCAGCTATTTCTAAATAGTTATGCGGTTGCTCTTTAATAGTGGAAATGTCCATAAAATGAGTTGTTTAATTATCGCTTTTTATACTATTGAAAAGATGCGGTAATCTCTTACAAATTTACTCAAAACCTTAGAATTTAAAGTTCCAAGCCGCTGTTGGTATCTCGCCAACAGGATACCCGCTAAATTATTTATTTCCCCTGCCGGTTGAATAAGCACTCCTTCTTTTCAACATATTCAACGCCGAAGGCATTCAACACAAATTATTCAACTATATTCAACGCCGAAGGCATTCAACCATTTATCTCAATTTAACAATTTTATCCATATTCAATTAGAATAGATAGAATAATTTGCAGGCACTCATGATTCATTTTCAATACATAGAATATTTACTCGCCCTTTTGGCAATTCCGCTTATTTATTTCCTCTACTTTTTAGTGGTAAAATGGAAGAAAGAAATAACTAAAAAAATCGGAGATCCGCTTTTGGTGAAGGAATTGACCAAAGAATATTCCGGTAAAAAATTCAGAGTCAAATTTATTTTATTTGCGGCTGCTTTTGCTTTATGTGCCTTTGCCGTAGCGGGTTTGGTAAAACCGGACGGGAAACAAAAGATACAGCGGAAAGGAACTGATATCGTTATTGCTTTAGATGTAAGTAAGAGTATGCTGGCGACAGATATTAAACCGGACAGATTGGAAAGAGCGAAACAAATCATTTCAAAAATTATTGATAACTCACCAAACGCCCGGATCGGATTAGTCATTTTTGCCGGTCGTGCATATCTTCAAATGCCTTTGACATTGGATCATGCTGCGGCAAGGATGTATCTCGCTTCGGCTAAACCAGGTGATGTGCCTACACAAGGAACGGTGATTGCTGATGCACTGAAAATGAGTATGGATGCGTTTAATCCGGAGGATAAAACCTTCAAAAGTGTTTTATTAATCAGTGATGGGGAAGATCATGAACCCGGCGCGGTAAAAATGGCGAAGGAACTATTAAAGAGCGGAATTGTTGTGAATACTATTGGTATTGGTTCTCCACTTGGTGCGCCTATTATGGATGAGGAAAGCGGCCAGTATAAATTAAATGCGAAGGGTGAAACAGTTATTACAAAATTAAATGAAGAATCATTGCGGGAAATAGCAAAGGCAGGAAATGGAATGTACCAGCTTTTTTCAAATTCAGATGAGATCGCAAAAAAATTGCAAGATAAATTTTCAAATATTGAAGAAGACAGTATTATAAGTGATGCCAGTTATGGATCCTTTATTCAATATTTCCAATATTTTTTAGGGGCGGCTATTTTATTATTGCTGATAGAATTTTTCACTTCGGAAAAAAAGAAATCAATGATTATTAATGCGGTAGTTTTTGGATTCCTGATTTTTACAACAGGAAACTCCTATGGACAATCTGCCAAAGATAAAATCGTCAAAGGGAATAAGGCTTATACCGAAAATCGCTTCGATGAGGCGGAGAGTGATTATCGTGCGGCGTTGAAAAAATCTGAAAATGATGCTACAGCTAATTACAATTTAGGAAATACGCTTTACCGGAAAGATAATACAGAGGAAGCGGCAAAAGCATATGATGATGTGATTGCACACACAGATAATAATACCTTTAAACAGCAGGCTTTTTATAACAAAGGAGTAACTATGCAAAAGGCAAAAAAATTACCTGAAAGTATCATTGCTTATAAAAATGCATTGATCCTGAATCCGGATGATGAGGATGCGCGTCAAAACCTCCAGCGTGCCATGCAGGAACAAAAACAACAGGATAAGAAAAACCAGGAAAATAAGCAGGATAAAAAAGATAATAAACAGGATAACCAGGATCAAAAGAAAAAGCAAGATAGGGAGAAGGATAAAGAGCCAAAACCTCAGCCTTCCAAACTAACGCAAAAACAAGCGGAAGAAAAATTAAAATCCCTTTTTGAAAATGAAAAGGCCCTGCAGGATAAATTGAATAAGATAAAAGGTGTGGCTCCGCAAAATCCGGAAAAGGATTGGTAAATACCAAAATCAATCTGAAACCTGAAGCCTGAAACCTGAAACCTAACCTCATCGGCGCTATTTTAAAATACTTAAATTTGTATCTAAATTTGGTATCTGATATATGCAACCTGTTTTCGATTCATTCACCCAATACAAACGACTCCCGACTCTCGAAGTAAAAGTGGGTGATTTACTCATAGGAAATTTTCACCCGATCCGTTTGCAAACAATGACCACGGCAGATACGATGGATACCCTGGCTACTGTAGAGGAAAGTATCCGCTGTATCAATGCAGGTGCAGAATTAGTACGAATTACAGCACCATCCAAAAGGGAAGCAGAGAATTTACTGAATATAAAAAATGAATTGAAAAGACGTGGCTTCAATACCCCGTTAGTAGCAGATATTCATTTCACCCCGAATGCTGCTGAAATAGCAGCGCGTATTGTAGAAAAAGTACGGATTAATCCCGGGAATTATGTAGATAAAAAGAAGTTTGAATTGATTGAATATTCCGATGCGGATTATGTGGAAGAAATAGACCGAATCCGGGACAGGTTTACTCCATTAATAAGAATTTGCAAAGAATATGGAACTGCCATGAGGATCGGAACCAATCATGGTTCTCTCAGCGATCGGATTATGAGTCGCTATGGGGATACAGCAATTGGAATGGTCGAAAGCGCCATGGAGTTTTTACGAATCGCGGAGAGTGAAAATTATTACAATATTGTTTTGAGCATGAAGAGCAGCAATCCGATCGTGATGGTAGAAGCTTACCGGTTGCTTGTTCAAAATATGTATACTGAATTAGGTCATTTATATCCTCTTCACCTGGGTGTAACAGAAGCGGGTGATGGAGAAGATGGGAGAATTAAATCTGCCATGGGAATCGGCACTTTGTTGGAAGAGGGCATTGGAGATACAATTCGGGTTTCTCTTACAGAAGATCCTGAATTTGAACTTCCGGTGTGTAAGGATATTGTAAAAAGATATCCGTCAATTCCACCCACTGAAATTTCAAAAATAACCTCCTCTGTAATTTCTGTTCCGAAGGTAACGATAAGGAGTAAACATGAAACGTTTTCTATTCAAAATATTGGAGGAACAAATGTGCCGGTAGTTATAGCTGATTTAAGTCAATTTCAAAACATACAACCTGAATCACTTGCTGCGATTGGATATCATTATAATGAAGTGATCGATAAATGGAATATCGGGGATGCGGCGGCTGATTTTATTTACTGTGGTGATCAGGAGATTTCATTTGCTTTACCCGGAACTTTAAAATTGATTTATGATTATTCTTCCTGGCTAACAATGGACAACAATCCCAAATGTTTTCCCTTGTTGAATGAACAGGAATACCTGGATGATTCTCTTAAAAAATCATCCTTCATGAACTTTGTTCTAATAAACTGTGACCAAGGAAATTTTTCAGAATTTGAAAGGGAAAAACTATTTCAACGATTGAAAAATGATACGAAAGCAGTAGTATGTTTCAGTTCCGTAAATGAATATGCTTTGAAGAATATGCGAAATGTGTTTGAGGAGTTAAAGATTCATGAAATTGCTAATCCTGTAATAATTACTTGTGCCAGCGATAATAATAATATGGATGAAACCCTTATTCATTATGCTATTGAAACGGGTGCTCTTTTAATGGATGGATTTGGAAATGGAATTTGGTTGAGCACAAAATCAGGTGAATCAAATCAGTCTAATCATTTAAAATTAATCAACTCCATTGCATTTGGAATACTTCAGGCATCCCGCACCCGAATCTCTAAAACGGAATATATTAGTTGTCCAAGTTGCGGTCGTACTTTGTTTGATTTGCAGACTACGACTGCGAAAATACGCTCTGTCACCAATCATTTAAAAGGAGTGAAAATTGCCATCATGGGGTGCATTGTAAATGGACCGGGAGAGATGGCGGACGCTGATTTTGGATATGTAGGCAGCGGTCCGGGTAAAATCACTTTGTACCGGGGAAAAGACGTTGTGAAACGGAATGTTCCGGCAGAAATAGCCGTAGATGAACTCATTAATTTACTTAAAGAAAGTAATGCCTGGATAGAGCCTTCAATGGCAACGGTTTGATGAGTTTTTTTAGGGAACTGCTTCCCTACTTTTCAGCATCACCGTTTAGGTATCTAATAAAAATACAGCACCTGTTTTTTCTTCTCAATCCTTTATTTTTGTCCTTAAATTTTACGTATGCAAACAGACTTTTTAGTAATTGGTAGTGGTATAGCCGGACTTACTTATGCGCTTAAGGTAGCAGACAAATGCCCGGATAAAACGATCACTATACTTACTAAAACGGTGAGTGATGAAACGAATACAAAGTACGCCCAGGGTGGAATAGCGGGTGTGACCGATTTTGAAAAGGATAGTTTTGAAAAACATATTGAAGATACGCTTATAGCCGGTGATGGATTGTGTAACAAGGAAGTGGTGGAAATAGTTGTGAAGGAAGGTGTGGAACGGATCCGGGAGATCATTCATTGGGGTGCAGATTTCGATAAAGAAAGTTCAGGAGAATTTGCCCTGGGAAAAGAAGGTGGTCACAGTGAGTTTCGTATCCTTCATCATAAAGATGTTACGGGCAGGGAAATGGAAAATACTTTACTGAAAGCTGTTGCCGAAAAGAGAAATATCAAACTGATCGATCATTGCTTCGTTGTGGATTTGATCACCCAACATCATCTTGGATATTTAGTGACAAAATCAACTCTCGATATTGAATGCTTTGGCGTGTACGTGTTGAATTTGAAGGAGAATAAAATTGAAAAAATTCTTTCAAAAATAACGCTACTTGCTTCTGGTGGAAATGGACAGGTTTACCGTACAACCACCAATCCGACTATTGCAACAGGCGACGGTGTTGCTATGACTTATCGGGCCAAGGGAAAGATTGAGAATATGGAGTTTATACAATTTCATCCAACCGCTTTATATGAGGCCGGAAAAAGCGGGCAGGCATTTTTAATTACCGAAGCAGTTCGTGGTGATGGGGGAATTTTACGTAATAATAGGGGAGAGGCTTTTATGGAAAAATATGATGAAAGAAAAGATCTTGCTCCAAGGGATATTGTTGCCAGGGCCATAGATAGCGAAATGAAGATCAACGGTACAGAAAATGTTTATCTGGATTGTACAAAAATGGACCAGGAGAAATTCCTACACCATTTCCCTAATATTTATGAAAGATGTATGTCCGTAAATATCGATCCTTTTAAACAATACATTCCTGTAGCTCCTGCGGCGCATTACAGTTGTGGAGGAATTAAAACAGATGAATGGGGCAGATCATCTATCAGGAATCTTTACGCTTGCGGTGAGTGTGCCAGTACAGGTTTACATGGGGCAAACAGGCTTGCCAGTAATTCACTTTTAGAAGCAATGGTTTTTGCTCATCGGGCATATATGGATGCAGTAAAACATATCGATACGATTGATTTTAAAAATCAGATTCCTGATTGGAATGCCAAAGGAACCATTGCTCCAAAAGAAATGATCCTGATTACACAAAGTTTGAAGGAATTGCAATTATTGATGACGGATTATGTGGGGATTGTACGCTCGAATGTGCGTTTAGAAAGAGCCATGAAAAGATTGGATTTGCTTCACACCGAAACAGAAAGCCTTTATCAAACAGCTTCTATTTCACCCCAACTTTGTGAACTGCGCAATTTGATCACGGCAGGATATTTAATTGTTAAAGGAGCAGAGTTCAGGCATGAAAGCCGTGGGCTGCATTTTAACACAGATTATCCGAATAAGAGTGATTTGGTTCAGAATGTTATTTTGTAGTATTCCAGAAAGACCCGGCCTGTGTTTTGAGAATTATAACCTGGAAGTCTTATAATAGTTACGTGAAATAATGCCTAAAGAACGCTTGAATTTCAGCGGCCTGAATGATTGTCACCAGGGTTTACGGTCAGTTTTTAAAATTTGGGTAATCCGTGCCTAAAATTCGTGTTTATCTTTTTAAAATAATTTACTTTACCTCACCAACATAACACTTCCTTTTTCAAACACTTTGTTCCCCAAATAATCTTCTCCTTCTACCGTCCAGACAAAAACACCGGAATCCTGTGGTTTTCCCTGGTATATTCCATCCCAGCCCTTGTTTTGAATACTGGTAGAATATACAAGAAGCCCTGTTCTGTTATATACCCTGAAATATTGTAGAGAGCGCATTCCCACTAATACCGGACGAAAAATATCATTTAATCCGTCGCCATCGGGTGTAAAGGCATTGGGAACATATAATCCCGGTTTTATTTTATACACTTTTACATCAATGGTATCAAAGGCTGTACAACCTGCAGCGCTGCTAATTTTTAAAATATATTGCTGATTCTCAGAAAGAAGCGCCACCGGATTTCCGATGTTTGGATTGTTTAATCCTTTTGAGGGAGACCAGGTAAATGATTCCGCTCCTGTAGCCTTCAATTGCAATGGTTGGTTTACAACAATTGATGTATCTCTCGGACCGGCATCAGCTACTAATTTTTCAACCGTAATATATATCGTATCGAAAGCCGGTTTTGGACAACCCAAAACATCTTTTACTTCTATAATGTATTGTACGGATTCTTCGGGAGTTGTCACAGGATTTGGAATGTTCGCGTTATCCAGGAATATAGTTGGAGACCAGCTATAAAGACTTCCTCCGGTTACATTGAGTTGATAACTTTCTGAAGCACAAATTGTCGCATCATTTCCTGCCTTCGCATTGGGATAAGGTACAGCTTTAATAGTTACTCTACCTGTTGTAGAACATTTACCAATACTTCCAGTTACGCTGTATGTAGTAGTCATCTCAGGTGTTGCAAAAGGATTTTTAATGGCATCGTTACTAAGTGTAGCAGAAGGGGTCCAGGTATAATGAAGCGCGTTGCTGACGGTGTTTAACCGGATAGTATCTGTCAGGCAGATGGTAGTATCATTTCCTGCATTTAAAGAAACTCTGCTTACCACGTCCACAACTATTGAATCTGTTGCTACACAACCCGGACTTTCAAATAATGTGGCAAAATATGTTGTGGGAACTTTAGGGCTTACAATCGGGTTAAAACTATTTATATCACTGATATTATAATTGGGAGACCAGACAATGCTTCCCGTTCCTGTGGCCTTCAATTGCAGATCATCTATATTGCAGATAAGGGTGTCATTAGTTACGGAAAATGTAGGTTTCTCAACAATCTCTAAAGTTTTCTTGATATTTTTATTGCAGCCCATTGTGCTGGTTACCTGTAATTCTATAGAATAGTTGCCCGCTTTTGTATACAAATAATTAGGATTTTTTATGTTCGACGAGTCGCCCAAAGTAGCCGGATCACCAAATTTCCAGGACCACGAATTAACGGTTCCAAAGTTTGTGGTAGATCTGTCAATAAAGCTGATCGGGGAATTAATGCATTTTCCGTTCACATCAAATTCAGGAAAGAATCCAGGATATACCTTTATTATTTGAGTAGCGGAATCAGAACACTGTTGTCCCCTGTTGACTACTAATTTATAAGTATATTCACCGGCAGCCGAATAAATATGTGTGGGAGATTGAAGGGTAGAAGTATCTGATTTGCCGGTTGAAGGATCCCCGAATTCCCAATAGAAGGTTTTATTTAAGGGAGAAAAATCATCGTTACTAAATTTGACATCAAATCCGTCGCAGCTCACAGGCCTGGGATTCAATTTTGCTCCGGCAAAATCACAATTGGTCACATTCACGATAAAATCCTTTAAATGCTCATTAATTAATTTTCCGTTACGATATGATTTCACCACAACAGCCACCACATATCTTCCTACATCCGGAGCGGTTCCACTAATAATACCTGTTTGAGGATCTATATAAGCTTCTTTTCCCAAAGGGGTCGAGCCTGAATAACCAGACTGGTAGGGAGCTGATGAATATGGCGGCGCAGATGGGTTGCCGTTGCTTGCATTCTGAAAACTTCCACCATCATATGCGTCTGTAAATCCATAAACCAGGGAATCACCATCACGGTCCAGTGCACTGAAATCAAGTGTAAAAGATTTGCCTCCACAAAGGGCATCTATGCTAGTTTTAAATTGAGGAGAATTATCATCTAGTGCAGGAATAGAGGTTGTGTAAGTAGATCCGGTTCCGTTTCCACCGAATGTATTTACATTTGTGAGAGGAGAAATTCTGCAACATGTTTGATAGGTCGCTGTATATCCCTTTGTGTTTTCCGGTAAATCAATTGTAAACACGTACAGGCCTGAATGATATTGAAGAGTTGGAGGATTAGTGATGCAAACCGGCAAAGGGTTTACAGTTACATCCACTTCGTTTGATTTTACCACGTCATAATAAGCACCGGCTGAAGGATATTGTTTTGCATTATCATTATCAAAAACTCCGATATAAACATTTATTGGCATGGCCGCAGCATCTGCCGGTGAATTCTGGTCTCGGAACAATTTAAGAGTAATGCGATATTTATTTGTATTCGGTGAAGTTCCTTTTCCCAGGTATTCATAAATCATTTCCCCACCAATAATATGTTTAGCACTGACAAAAAAGGCAGAGAGTAATATTATTATTGTAAGGAATATTTTCTTCATTTGTTTGTACACAATTAATAAAGATAATTATTGATGCTAGCCTGATTCCAACAAATTTACTAGATATTGGACTATTCTCCTACTTATTAGAGTAAACGAAATAATCTAGGAAACTATATAGATATTGGTTGCTTAATTCTTTTTCCTCCCACATACCCACATGACCTGAATGCTGCAAAAAATGAATACAACCGATTTGGGAAAGATGACATTGTTTTAAGGATGCCTCTAATGGTACAGCGTTGTCATGAATCCCGATAATAAAAAGGACCGGCTTTGAAAATGATTGTAAAACCGCTGTCGTATCCCGTCTTTTGATCATTGCCCGCGTGTATTGAATAAGCGTTTCTGCAGGAAGTTTTCCGGCTATTTCTACTAAATCTTTTACCAGTTTAGGATGGTTCTTTTTTGTTTGATCAGAAAATAAATTTGGGACCGTTGTTTCAGCATATAGTTGCGCCCCCTTTTTTTCTATGAAATCAATTCCTTTTTCCCTGGTAGCAATTTTATCCTGATTATCAGCAAAAGCAGAAGAGTGAAATAAACCGAAGGAATTTAATAATTGGCCATATTTTTCAGCAAAAGCAAGTGTAATATATCCACCCATACTATGGCCAATGAGGGAAAATGTCCCATAAGATTTGGACGTTATTGACTCACTATCCGCGATCATTTTTATAACCTCTGCGTAATCTTCCAGGGAGCAATCGCCTTCTAATAACTCTGATTGGCCGCATCCGGGTAAATCGGGAACAATTACAAGGAAATCTTTTTTTAATTTTTCTACCTGGTGATTCCAAATATGACCATCTTCTCCAAATCCATGCAAGAGCATGACCGGATTCCCTTTACCTTCCAGTTTATAGAAGATATTTTTATTTCTAAATTTTATAAAAGGCATTCTTATTAATGTTTCCTTGTAATGTAAACAAAACTTCGGAAAATTAATATTCCAATTATTGGAATAAGCGCAGGATTCATTAATTGTGGTAGAAAGAACCAAACTCCAAGAAGGATAAGATTAAAGATTGCATAAACCAGGTAATATATTTTTACCCATTTTTTCTTTGAATGAATATAGAAAGCAGCCACTGCATTTAAGGGCCAGGCCCATAAGAGATTGTAATTGTTTTTTGTCATGATGTGGTCCGTTCCAAACCACATGAACACTAACAAAATACCAAGCAAGCCTGCCACAAAAAAGAGTAGTCCATCCAAAGAAGACATAATCTTTTGAATAACCGGATTTTTGAAAAAGCTAAAGAAAGCAATGAAGGCAAACAGGCAGGTAAAGATAAAAAATGGATGCCTTAGATTATCCTTCGTATTATCTGGCAATACGACAGCATAAACAGGTTTCTTTTGAGCCACTAAAGTATGGTTGTCTAATGTGGCACTATCAAAATTCATCAATAAATAATCGGGTAAAAACATCTCTTCCCTGGGAGTCATTACTGCATCAGTTTTGGCACCCAGTAAAATATCGATCCCTAACTTACTCCATTGTTTATCATTTATGTCAAGGTAATCATGAATAAGGTTCCGGAAGGTTTTAGGAGAATTTAAAACTGTTTTGAAATGGACCTGTCCATCTGAGGAGTTTTCAATAAGGTCGCGCAACCTTGTGGTACAATTGTCAAACGTAAAATCGTATTTGTAAAACCTGTTTGCAGGCATCATGTTGTCATAGAGTAAATCGACAATTTTGTTTTTTTCTGCGCACGACAAGTTGAGAACTTGTTCTGTTATTCCTCTATGTTCCTCCTGGTAAGAATAAATGAAAGAATCAAAATGTTCTCTTGATAAAAAGTACATTAATTTCCCCCGGACAAATTTTGTGTAAAAGCCCGGCTCATCAAAATTAAATGTGCCGTAATTATACACGATATCCGTATTATTGGTACTGTCTATTACCCGTAAAGCACTATGTCCGAAAGTGGAGTATAATTCATCCCCCGGAGTGGCAGTTAATAAGCTTATTCTTAATCTGCATGAATCATTTTGTGCCCCTGCATTAAAGGGCAGTAAAAACAGTAAGTAAAGTAAGAATTTCATGTTTGATTAATTTCGGCTGACACTATGAGCTCAAAGCTCTTAGCTTTTAGTTCAAAGCTCTTTAATGACGACTGTAATTTGGTGCCTCTTTGGTGATTTCCACATTATGTGCATGACTCTCCCTCATTCCGGCATTTGTAATACGAATGAATTGAGCATGTTGAAGATTGGCAATATCTTTTGCTCCGCAATAACCCATACCTGCACGTAACCCACCTGTAAATTGATGAACAATTTCATGCAAATATCCTTTGTATGGAATACGTCCTTCAATTCCTTCAGGTACATATTTTTTTGATTCCTGTCCTTTTTCCTGGAAGTACCGATCACTGCTTCCCTGAGCCATCGCGCCAAGAGAGCCCATACCACGGTATTGCTTAAATTTCCTGGATTCATAAATGATGGTTTCTCCGGGACTTTCTTCCGTTCCCGCGAACACACTTCCCATCATGACGCAACTTGCACCGGCAGCTATTGCTTTTACCAAATCACCTGTATAGCGAATTCCTCCATCAGCTATGATACCTGCTTTTTTACCTTTAAGCGCTTTTGACACTTCAATCAATGCCGTAATTTGAGGAACACCCGCACCGGCTACGATACGTGTGGTACAAATAGAACCCGGTCCGATTCCGACTTTCACTGCATCGGCTCCTGCTTCTACCAAGGCCAACGCTCCATCACCCGTAGCAATGTTTCCTGCTATGACTTCGATTCCTTTAAAATCCTTCTTTATTTTCTTCAATGCATCGATTACTCCTTTCGTATGACCATGAGCGCTATCAAGACAAATAACATCTACACCTACCTGTTGTAAAGCGTACACTCTGTCACTGATGTCATTTGTAATACCCACTCCTGCACCCACAAGTAATCTTCCAAATTCATCTTTGGCTGCATGGGGGTGATTATGTACCTGTAGAATATCGCGATAAGTAATTAATCCTTTTAGAACGCCATCCTTATTTACTACAGGTAATTTTTCAATCTTGTGCTCTCTTAATATTTGCTGCGCAATTTTAAGGTCTGTTCCCTCAGGTGCAGTAATTAAACCTATACTGGTCATAAGATCGGTTACTTTTCGTTTGAAGTTATCTTCAAATCGCAGGTCACGATTCGTTAAAATGCCAGCTAGTTTACCATTTTTATCTACAATAGGGATACCTCCGATATGATTTTCTTCCATTAGGCGTAATGCATCGCCAATGGTAGCATTAACGTCCAAGGTTATTGGGTCAAGAATTAATCCGCTTTCACTTCTTTTTACACGGCGTACCTGGGCGGCCTGTTGTTCAATACTCATGTTTTTATGTAAAATACCTATGCCTCCTTCCCTTGCAAGAGCTATAGCCAGGTCAGCTTCTGTAACAGTATCCATAGCAGCGCTGAGCATTGGAATATTTAAAGTTATTTTAGAAGTTAGCCTGGTTTGGGTATTTACATCCCGTGGAAGTACATCACTGTAAGCGGGAATAAGTAAAACATCATCGAATGTGAGACCCTCACCAAAGAATTTCTGAGAGGTTGTGTCGGAGTTGTTTATTGTAGCCATGTGCAAAGATAATATTCCGAAACCAAACAGGAAAAACAGAATATTGTTAAATGATTATTAATCAGACATTTTATAAATTTTACCGGGTAGGGATGAAATAATTCCCTGCATTTCCAGCATTAATAAGGCCTGGGCAATAGCACTGCTGCTCAGCTTGCTTTTGAAATAAAGTTGATCAATGTGAATTTCTTCTTCAGCCTGCAAAAGATCTACAACGATTCTTTCATCCGGAGTAAATTCAATAAATAATTCCCGCTGTAATTTCCTTTTCGGATTTTTAGTTTTTTTCCAACCCATATTTTCCAACAGATCATTTCCGTTACAGATCATTCCGGCTTTGTTATGTTTTATCAGGAAATTACAACCTTCGCTTCTAAGGTCGCTTGTTCGACCGGGAAATGCAAAAACATCTTTATTGTAACTATTTCCTATTTCTGCTGTGATGATGGAGCCACCCTTTATGCCACTTTCTATTACAACAATGCAATCACTGATACCAGCGGCTATACGGTTCCGTGACGGAAAGTTTTGACGGTCTGGTTTTGTTAGGCTTCTGAAATCTGTCAGTAGTCCACCATTTGCAATCATTTGCTTTGCCAGCGTAACATTTTGTGACGGGTAAACCCGGTCTAATCCATGAGCTAAAACCCCAATTGTTTTTAAATTATTCTTTAAGGCTGCCCGGTGAGCAATAGAGTCTATACCAAATGCAAGTCCACTGATAATTAAAACATCTTCTTGTGCAAGTTCCTCAACGAACTTCTCACAAATGTTTTTTCCATAATCGCTATTACCCCGGGTGCCCACAATAGCCACAATTTTGGAAGTGTTTAAGTCAGCATTCCCTTTGTAATATAGTAATACAGGATTATCATAGCAGTTGAGCAACCTTTGTGGATAATCCTTATCTGTAATAAAAAGAGGTTTTATTTTAAATTTATTAATAAAATTAATTTCTTCCTCCGCCGTTTTAAAGTCCTTGAATTTTCTGATGGATTCTGCACGAATATATCCAATACCTTCTATTTGTTCAAGATCCCTCTTAGATGCTTTAAAAATTAATTCCGCACTGCCAAAATGATTTACCAGCATTTTGGCATTCACATCACCTATATTTGGAATAAGGGTAAGCGCTACCTGATACAATAATTGATTATGCATACGAACAGAAATTATCTTCTAAAATAGTATAAAAAAGCATTATTAGTAACTTATTATTAATAATTTCTATTTTCGATTCTTAAAAGATGATTTTTTAGCTAAATCGCTAAAAACGAATCTTTTTCAATTTTCTTCTGCTGTACTCCTTTTATTTAGATAAAAAGATTACCTTCGCGCCCTAAAAAAAATAATTTTATAATGAAAACAATTACAATCGAAGGACAAATCAGGACCGAATTTGGCAAAACAGCCACCCGTCAATTTCGCTCTGAGGACAAAGTGCCAGCTGTAATTTACGGAGGTGCAAAAGAAATTAATTTTTCTGCTCCGGCATCAGCTTTTAAAAACCTTGTTTACACGCCGGACTTTATGTTGGCAGACATCCAGGTAGATGGTACCAGTTACAAATGTGTATTGAAAGATGTACAATTTGACAAGGTATCAGATAAGTTGATCCATCTTGATTTTCTTGAATTAGTTGGCGATAAAAAGGTTATCGTTAACATTCCAATCAGGTTTTCAGGTTCACCGGCAGGTGTAAGAGAAGGTGGAAAATTATCTATTAAAATGAAAACTCTAAAAGTGAAAACTCTTCCTGAGTTTTTAGCAGAAAACATTGAGCTGGATATATCAAAGCTTAAGTTGAATGAAAATATTCGTGTTAACGACGTGAAAGCGCCAAATATGGAAATTTTAAATTCACCACGTATTCCTGTAGCATCAGTCACCATGACAAGAGCCCTTAAGCAGGAAGAGTCTAAAGGTGGAGCAGCGGTTGCGGCAGACGATGCTACAGAAGCAGCAGCTGAAGAATCGAATAGTTAGTATAACTTCTTTTAATAAAATGCCCTCAAAACTGAGGGCATTTTGGTTTTTATCACTAAGCATTTTGTGCTCACTTAACTACAAAGTTTGCGTACATTTGCAAACTAATTTTTAAATACTATCATGGATAGAAATACAGTCATAGGTTTTGCACTTTTAGCCTTTTTATTTATTGGATATTATTATTACAACACGCAAGGACAGCAATTACTTGAAAAACAAAAAATGCATATTCAGGATTCCCTGGATAAAATTCACTCCAAAATTGATACTGCTCAATTAAAGGCTAAAAATACGGATAGTATTAGTATTGTTCCGGCATCTAACCTATCTTCCGGATTGATCCAGGATTCTTCCTTAACGGAAGGAACCTTCACCATAGAAAATAACTTAGCCAAATACACTTTTACCAATAAAGGAGGTCAGCCTAAAATAGTAGAACTTAAAAAATTCAAGACTGCCGGCGGTCAGCCACTCCTTTTAAATGATGGGAAATTTAATGATATTTCGTATGAAATAAGAGTTGGTAATCAAACTCTGCAATCGTCCAACTTGCTATTTACTGCTAAACCAGTAATGACTTCAACGGATAGCAGCCAGGTGGTGAGTTTCCTTTTAACAACAGCTAATGGAGAAACGATTGAGCATCAATATGTTTTAAAGCCGGATGATTATATGGTCGATTTTACCATAAAGATGAACGGTGCAAATAGTTTATTATATCAAAACACTTTAAATTTTGTTTGGGCTGCTAAGGCTACCCAATCAGAAAAAGAGATTGAATGGGAAATGCAACAATCCCAGGTAGCTTTTGTAGAGAATAATGAATATGATTTTGAACGGATTGTAAAGGGAAAAGATGATACAAAGGTATTTCCTAAAACAGTAGACTGGGTGGCAATTAATCAGCAGTTCTTTGTAACATCTTTTATAGCCAAGAATAAATTTGCTTCCGGTGATTTGAAATGGGAAGCACCAAAGGATACTTCATTACACATAATAGGTAAGGCAACAGCACACCTGAAATTGAATGTTCAGGGAAACGACGCAACTATTCCTTTGCAATTGTATTATGGTCCAAATGATTATAAGATTTTAAAATCTTACGACAATGGAATGCAAAATATTGTACCACTTGGTAGCGGTGTCTTTGCTTTCATAAAGTATGTTAACCGGGGTTTTATCATGCCGGTATTTAATTTTCTTTCAACTAAAATGGCGAGCTACGGACTTATTATTGCATTATTAACCATCATCATCCGTTTATTGATCTCCCCTTTGACTTACCAGAGTTATTTAAGTGGAGCTAAAATGAAATTGCTTAAGCCGGAAATCGAAGAGTTAAAGAAAAAACATGGTGAAGACAAACAAGCATTTGGAATGGATCAAATGAAATTGTTTAAAAGTGCCGGGGTAAATCCTTTAGGGGGATGTATTCCAGCCGTTTTGCAAATTCCCATATTCTTCGCCTTATATAATTTCTTTAACTCCAATATTTCCTTGCGGGGACAAAGTTTCCTGTGGGCGAATGATTTGTCTTCGTACGATTCTATTTATCATTTGCCTTTTTCCATTCCATTTTATGGGGATCACGTGAGTTTGTTCACCATTCTTGCTACGGTTACCAGTTTATTGATTTCTTTGTATGGTATGTCTAATATGCAGGATACCGGTAATCCCATGATGAAATATCTTCCTTTCATCTTCCCGGTTGTATTATTAGGTGTGTTTAACAGGATGCCCGCAGCCCTTACCTGGTATTATACTGTTTCAAACGTAATCACCTTACTAATCCAATTTGTAATTCAAACCTATATTATTGACCATGATAAAATATTGGCCAAGTTGCAGGAAAACAAAAAGCGTCCGGTCTCAAAAAGTAAATGGCAGGACAAAATAGATGCCATGCAAAATTCAAATGATAAACTCAAGCAAATGAAGGCAAAGAATGATGCCCGTAAGAAGTAAATCTTTATTTTGTCTTGCAACTATTGTATTGATAATGTTATCTTTAGTGAAAATAGATAGGAAAATATGAAATTTCATCAATATATAATAATTTTATGCATGTCCCTGGGCTTTGTTTTAAAAGCCAATGCGCAAAAGAATTTAAATGAAGGCACACTCATTTATAATATGGCTGTGGAAACGGGGTCTGATGCTCCAAAAATGGCTGACATGCTCGATGGTGCCACTACAACTGTTTTCATCAAAGGAAAGCAAAGCAGGGTAGAGCTGGTAAGCGGATTGGGAAGCGAAGCAAGTATTTTTAATGGAGCGACTCAAACCGGGTTTATTTTAAAAGATTACAGCGGTCAAAAGTTATTAACAACTCTCACTCAAAATGACTGGGAAAGTAATAATAAAAAATACGAAGGAATTGTATTTGAAAATACCGGCGAAACAAGCGTGATTTCAGGTTTTAGCTGTCGAAAAGCAATTGCCAAATTAAAAAACGGAACGAATTTTACTGTTTGGTATACCACGGATGTGACTTTGGGAAATAAAGATTATGACCCACAATTCAAAACTCTTCCTGGTCTTGCAGTGCAATATGAAATGACATCAGGTAAAATGAAGTTTAAGTTTACGCTGACCAAAGTGAGCTATGATGCTGTATCTTCTTCTAAATTTGAAATGCCTAAGTCAGGATATAGAATCAGGACTTTCGAAGAATCGAAAAAACAGTAAGGGTAACAAATAATTGGTTTATTTTTTTTAAGTAATATTCTAAAAATATAGCCTCCCGGGAATTTAAATTCCGGGAGGTTTTTTTTTATTTTTATCTTCCTAACTATTAATCATCAGAATTTATTTATCTCTTATTAAAGGAATTAGCAAATCCACAATAATATTAATTTGAGAAATTTATTAAAGGCTAAGTATATAATCCCAATTTTCGTAGCATTAATCTTCGTTTATTTTAGCATACAGAATTTCCAAGCGTGGAAAAACTTGAAACACAATGGGATAATGGTGAGCGCTACTATAATAGAATTTTTAGGTTCTAGCAAAGGAGGCAGTGGGAGTGATCCTGGCTATTGCTGTGAATTTATCTATAAAGGAGAACGTAAAAGTTCAATAATTCAGTCAAATGTTAAGTCAAAGACACTCTCATATATTGGAAGGACTTTCCCTGCATTATATTCTGAAAAGATGAACACTGTCAGGCTTTTGATGAACCAGGAAGACTATAAAGAATACAATCGGAAGTATCTTGATAGTTTAATAGAATGAAATTCAGAATTATGTTTTATGTGGGATAGTGTATATGCTTAAATTGCAATCATCAAAAAATT